>JBLNBI010000179.1:0-12665 GCA_050259815.1 Actinomycetota bacterium
GGGTGTGTACCGCCAGCAATTCGGGGGCGTTCTGGAGCGATTCGTAGCGATCGGCCCGAATCGTCATCGCCGCGATCAGGGGTAGTTCGCCGATCGCGTCGGTCTGCAGCAGTCCGCCCAGCAACGAGAGGAAGGTGGTGGCTTCTGTGCCGGCCTCCGCGGAGAACAGTTCCTCGCCCTGGTCGATGGGCAACACCACTGTCGGCGCCATGCCGTCATCGGTCGCTTCCCGTTGCGCCTCGTGGATCCACGAGGTGAGCCGGGCGATGTCGGCTTCGCGGCAGGCGGTTTTGGCGGCGCCTCACTTCACCGTGATGGTGATCTTCTTGGAGTAGATGGGCGGGTTGTGGGGGATGTGCTTGTCGTCCCCCATGAGGAGCTGGAGGGTGTGCTTGCCCGGGGGCAGCTCCAGCAGGGTTTCCGTCTGCCCGGCGCCGAAGTGGAGGTGGTTCTTGTCCGAGGGGATTTCCTGGTCGGCGGGGGGCAGGTCGGTGTCGACCAGCAGGTGATGGTGGCCGGTCCGCGGGAATTTCACGTCCTTGGGCGCTACCCCCATGTTGCGCAGCCCGAACCAGACCTTGAAGGGCTTGCCGGCCGGCAGCACCTGGCCGTCGTTGGGCCAGCCGATGTAGAGATAGGCGTTGGGCGGCGCCTCGGTGGGGCCGGCCGAGGCGAGCATGGGAAGGAGGAGGGCCGCGTAGAGGGCGAGGGCCTTGGCGAAGGTCAGGGGTTCCATGGTCGGCCTCATTTCACCGTGACGGTGATTTTCTTGGAGTAGACGGGCGGGTCGTGGGGGACGTGGTTGTAGTCCCCCAGGAGCAGCTGAAGGGTGTGCCTGCCCGGGGTAAGCTCGACCCGGGCCTCGGTCTCGCCGGCGCCGAAGTGCAGGTGGTTGCGGTCGTTGGGGATCTGCTGGTCCATGGGGGGCAGGTCCGTATCCACCAGGAGGTGGTGGTGGCCGACGTGGGGCATTTCGATGCCCTTGGGGGCGATGCCCATGTTGCGCAGCCCCATCCGCACCCAGAACTTGCCGCCGTGGATGACCGTGCCGTCGGCGGGCCAGATGAAATAGACCTCGGCATTGGCGGGCGAAGGGGTCCGGTCGGCGAGGGCGGGGCCGATTCCCCACAGGGCGGTGGCCCAGGCGGCAACTATCGTTTTTCTCAGCATGGCGTGCTGCCTCGCGGCGAAGAATTTGTCGAAGGGAACTCGGTCAAAACGCGTGCATGTTTTGAGCAGAAGTGTGCCCGAGAGTTCTAAGACCTGCCGGCAACCCGATCCATGCCCCGTCCTGCCCGCCACGCCCGGCTGCTGCGCTGTTCTTGCCTACTGTCGGGAGCTGATTCCAACCGGGAAAAGATGGTATTTCAGGGAAGGAGGGGGGATTTCCAGGCAGGGGGCCGGAAACGGAAAATCTTATGCGAGGCGAAGATCCCACCGTGTGGCGAAAACTATTGATCGTCGGCCTGCTGGTGGCAGTCTCCGCCCAGCAGGCTGCTGCCGGCATCCTTCCCAAGGACAGCGCCGAGCAGTATGAGCTGACCTTCTGGGAGTCCATCAAGGACAGCAACCACCCGGAGGACTACGAGGCCTATCTCAAGTCCTACCCCAAGGGACGCTTCGCCTCCCTGGCCAAGGCGAGGATCGAGCGCCTGAAGACGGAGGGTGCCAAGCCCCAGGCCCAGCCCGCTCCCGCCGCCAAGACGCCTTCCCCGGAAAAGCCTGCGCCCGCAGCCAAGGCGCCCGCCGAAAAGCCGAGTCCTCCGCCGGCAGCCAAGACGCCGGAAAAGGCGCCTCCGGCCAAGGCCGCCGCCGTCACCACGGGGGAGGTGAAGGATTGCCCGACCTGCCCGACCCTGGTGTCCCTGCCGGCGGGGCATTTTTCCATGGGCAGCAGCGGGGGCGACCCCAGCGAGAAGCCGGTGCATTCCGTCTCCATCAAGGCCTCCTTCGCCATCGGCAAGTACGAGATCACCGTGGAGCAATGGAACGCCTGCGTCGAAGCCGGCGCCTGCCCCAAGGTTTCCACCGACGCCAACGCCCCCAAGGGCGCCCCGGCCCGGGACGTGAGCTGGGATGATGCCCAGGCCTATGTCCAGTGGCTGTCCAAGCTCACCGGCAAGGCCTACCGCCTGCCCACCGAAGCCGAGTGGGAATACGCCGCCCGGGGCGGCACCGCCACCAAATACTGGTGGGGCGACCAGATGCGCCAGGGCACCGCCAACTGTAAGGAATGCGGCGAACCCTGGCGGCAGGAGGCGCCGGCCAATGTGGGCTCCTTCGCCGCCAATCCCTACGGGCTCCACGACATGAACGGCAGCATCTGGGAATGGGTGAGCGACTGCTGGCACGCCTCCTACAAGGGGGCCCCCGCCGACGGCAGCTCGTGGGAGGAGCCCAATTGCGGGTCCCGGGTGATCCGGGGCGGTTCCTGGCGGGAAGGGGCGAGCTACATGATGTCCTCCACCCGCTTCAAGTACGACGCCAGCGTGCGGCAATCCCAGAATGGATTCCGGGTGGTGCGGGAGATGAAGTAAGCGGGGAAAATGGCGCCTGCTGAGGGGTTCTGGTAATATATGAAACATATACAAACCATATATTCACAACCCCATGGGAATCGTCAAAGTCTCCGAGCAGATGCATGAAGCGCTGCGTCGAACCAGCGGCGCCTTGAGCCGCTCCATCAATGCCCAGGCCGAGCACTGGCTGCGGGTGGGCATGCTCGCCGAACTCAACCCCAGCCTCTGCTACAGCGACATCTGCCAGATGCTCATCCGGACCGATGGGTTGGAGGCTGTGCCGGAACCTCATTCCGACGGCAATTCGGCAAGGGCGGCATGATGGCGAAGAAGCAGGTACCGATCCGCTCCCAGGCGGAAATCGAGATGGCGCGCCGGGCGGGCGCCCTGGCGGCCGATGTGCTGCACATGATCGCCGAGCACGTGAAACCGGGCGTCACCACCGATGAGCTGGACAGGATCTGCCACGACTACATCGTCAACGTGCAGCAGGCCATTCCCGCCAACGTGGGCTACCACGGCTATCCGAAGACCATCTGCGCCTCGGTGAACCACGTCATCTGCCACGGCATCCCGTCCGCCAAGCGCCTGAACGCCGGGGATATCGTCAATATCGACGTGGCCATCATCAAGGACGGCTGGTACGGCGACTGCAGCCGCATGTACTTCGCCGGCAAGCCCAGCATCCTGGCCAAGCGCTTGGTCCGTACCACCTACGAGGCCATGCGGGCCGGCATCCTGGCGGTCCGCCCCGGGGCGACCCTGGGAGATGTGGGCTTCGCCATCCAGACGGTGGCCCACCGGGAAGGTTTCAGTGTGGTGCGCGAATACTGTGGCCACGGCATCGGCGACGTCTATCACGACGAACCCCAGGTGCTGCACTTCGGCCGTGCGGGGGCCGGGCTCACCCTGGAACCGGGGATGATCTTCACCATCGAGCCCATGATCAACGCCGGCCGCGCCGAAACCCGGCTGCTCCCCGACGAGTGGACCGTGGTCACCAAGGACCGCTCCCTCTCCGCCCAGTGGGAGCACATGGTGGTGGTGACGGATAGCGGCTTCGAAGTCCTCACGCCCTGGCCGGACGGCTACGGCGAGTATCCTCCCATCGTTGCCTGACGGGCTTTCCTCCGGCCTCCTCCAAAAAAAACGCCCCTCGAAAGGGGCGAAATAAAGGAGAGAGTTAAAAGCTGGAGGAGCCCTCCAACGCCATACTAGGACAGGCCAGCTTTCGGAAACCTGTCGAAATCCGGGTTCCTTCGGCCGCTGGTGGTAACAGGCAGTCCATGGCGCCGAGAAAAACAAGATCGAATGCCATGGAGGAGGTCAAAAAGCCCAGCCTGCGAGGGGCTGGGCAAACAGTCTGGCGACTGAGGGGAATAGAAAGACGATCAGGCAGCCGCCGGAGCAGGGGCTTCCTCGGCCACCAGTAGGGCTTCGTCCTCATCGTCCAGGGCCGGGGTCACCGGGTCGATGGCCTTCTCCCACTTGGCAACCGCCCCAGTGGCGATGGCGTTGCCCAGAACGTTGGTGGCGGTACGTCCCATGTCCAGGAAGTGGTCGATGCCCATGATCAGCAGAAGGCCGGCTTCCGGCAGATGAAAGAGAGGCAGGACGGCAGCCACCACCACGAGGGAGGAGCGGGGCACCCCGGCAACGCCCTTGGAAGACACCATCAGCACCAGCAGCATGGTGACCTGCTCACCGAGAGACAGCGGGATACCGTAGGCCTGGGCCACGAAGAGGGCGGCGAAGGCGGTGTACATCATGGAGCCGTCCAGGTTGAAGGAATAGCCCAAGGGCAGGACGAAGCCGGAGACCCGGTTCTTCACCCCGAACTTCTCCAGCTGCTCCATGAGCTTGGGGTAGGCCGATTCGCTGCTGGCGGTGGAGAAGCCCAGCAGCATGGGGCTCTTCACCAGCTTGATGAGGTGGAACACGTCCCGGCCGAGGACCAGGTAGCCAGCAGCGATGAGTACCGCCCACAGCACCGCCAAGGCCAGGTAGAAGCTGGCCAGCAGCTTGCCGAAGACGGTCAGCATGCCGACGCCCTGGACGGTCACGACGGCTGCGACGGCGCCGAAGACGCCGACGGGGGCGAAGCGCATGACGTAGTCGGTGACCTTCAGCATGACATGGACCACTTCATCCATGGTATTCACCAGGCTGCGGGCCGCCTGGTTATGGAGCTGGCCCAGGGCAAGGCCGAAAAACACCGAGAACACCAGGATCTGCAGCACCGAGTTGCCGGACATGGCTTCGACGATGCTCTTGGGGAAGACCTGGGTGATGAAGTCCTTGAGGTTCAAGGCGCTGGTCTTCAGGTTGGTGGCGGTGCCGGCCTCGGGCAGGGGCATGCCTAGGGCGTCGCCCGGTTGCAGCAGGTTGGCAAAAACAAGGCCGATGAGGAGCGAGGCCAGCGATGCGGCCACGAACCAGCCGAGGGCCTTCACCCCGATGCGGCCGACAGTCTTGGAGTCGCCGATATTGGCCAGCCCGGAAACCAGGGTGGCGAATACCAGGGGGGCGATGATCATCTTGATCAGGCGCAGGAAGATGTCGGTGATGATGCCGAAATAGCTGGCGATTTCCTTGGCATCCGCTGGAGTCGGCGCCATGACGTTGCAGGCGTAACCGGTGGCGATGCCGAGGACGAGGGCGATCAAAATGAGCGTCGACGACTTATTTACTTTCATGGTCTTGTCCTGGTTGGATGGATCGAGGCCGGCCATCAGGCGGCTTGGCGGGCGGGCAGGGGACGGGGCCGGGTCAGGACCTCGGGCCGCAGCACTTCCTGGAGGGCCTCCTCGGTCATCAGGCCCCGGGCCAGGACGATTTCCGCTACGCCGCGGCCACTGGCATGAGCTTCGGCGGCCACGTCGGTGGCGTTGGCGTAGCCGATGTAGGGGTTGAGAGCGGTGACAATGCCGATGGAGCGCTCGACGCTGGACCGCAGGGCTTCCCGGTTGGCGGTAATGTCGTCCACGCAGAGATCGGCCAAGGTGACACAACCCTTGGAGAGGTGCAGCACGCTCTTGAAAAGACTGTGGGCGATGATGGGTTCGAAGGCGTTGAGCTGCAGCTGGCCGGCTTCGGCGGCGAAGGTGACGGTAAGGTCGTTGCCGATCACTTCATAGGCAATCTGGTTCACCACTTCCGGGATGACGGGATTGACCTTGCCCGGCATGATGGAGGAGCCGGCCTGGCGGGCCGGGAGGTTGATTTCCCCAAGGCCCGCCCGCGGACCGGAGGAAAGGAGGCGCAGGTCGTTGCAGACCTTGGAAAGCTTGGCCGCCACCCGCTTCAGAACCCCGGAGAGCTGGATGAAGGAGCCGCAATCCTGGGTGGCTTCGATGAGGTTGGGGGAGGTAACAACCGGGATGCCGCTCACCTCGGCCAGACGCCGGCAAACTAGGCCGGCGTAGTCCGGATGGGCGTTGATGCCGGTGCCGATGGCGGTGGCCCCCAGGTTGATTTCCCGGATGAGCAGAGCGGCTTCCTTGAGGCGCTCCTCATCCTCGGCCAGCATGGTGGCGTAGGTGGAGAATTCCTGGCCCAGGGTCATGGGTACGGCATCCTGGAGCTGGGTGCGGCCCATCTTGAGAACGTCGGCGAATTCCTCGGCCTTTCTTTCGAAGGCGAAGCGCAGATGGGCCATGGCATCCACCAGGCGGAAAATGCCCACGTAGGTGGCAAGCTTCAGGGCGGTGGGATACACGTCATTGGTGGATTGGCTCATGTTGACGTGCTCGTTGGGATGCAGGTACTGGTACTCGCCCCGCTGGTGGCCCAGGATTTCCAGGGCCCGGTTGGCGACCACCTCGTTGGCGTTCATGTTGGTGGAGGTGCCAGCGCCCCCCTGGATCACATCCACTACAAACTGGTCATGGAGCTTGCCAGCAATAAGCTCCCGGCAGGCTGCGACGATGGCGTCGGTACGCTTGCCGTCCAGGAGCCCAAGCTCCCGGTTGGCCTGGGCGGCAGCCAGCTTGATCTGGGCCAGAGCCCGCACCAGGTCGGGATAGACGGCGATGGAAATGCCGGTGATGTTGAAGTTTTCCAGGGCGCGCAGGGTATGGATGCCGTAATAGGCCGCGGCGGGGACTTCCCGGTCGCCGAGCAGGTCGTGTTCCACGCGGTGGGTGGCAGTAATCATTTTTGTCTCCGTTACTTGAATGTCGATGGCCCGGGCCAGCGGATGGGCGCCGGGTCCGATCTTCATTGCAGGAGGCATGCCACTTCACAGTTGCCGCTACGATACTGCAAGCCATTGATTTATAAGGACTGAAAAAATGGCTCGGGGAGCCGATGTTCGGAGTTCCGGATAGTCCGGATGCGGGGCGTTGGGAAAGCCGAACGATTGGAGAGGGGCGGAGGCCATCAGGCGGTTCTTGGAGCCAAGCGGCCATTCAGATGGCAGTTCTGGAGAATAGATGACCGGCCGCAGTTGGCCGAACTGAGACAAGTACTCCGCTCTTGAGATGCGCCTGATACCGGGTCTCAGCACCAGGCTGCTTACACAAAGGTCGGCGACTTTCGGTCGTAACTGTCAACTTGAGCGTAATCCGCACATGGGTAGTATCTCGCTCTGCTCCCAGCCAAAGCCATGCCGCCGTCGTTCCACCGCCAGACCTATGGGCTATAGTCGAGATTCGGGGGATTAATGCCAGTCCGGTACGGGAGTAATCCCATGGACATCGCCTTCAAGCTCTACATTGCCGCCTGGGCCACCGCCTGCCTGGCGGCCGCCCTCATCACCCTGGTGGCGCCCTATACCGGCGACGGCACCTGGGACTACACCGATAGCATCTTCATGTCGTTTTCGTGCTTCGCCACGGCACCCTGGGTGGTGGCGGTTCTCTACTCCGCCGTCCGGAGCCCTTCAGCCTATGGCGGATTGCGCTCTATGCCGCCGTCTTCGCCCTGCCGGCGGTCGGGGCCGTGGCGATTTTCTTCATCAATTGAGGGGGTTTCCCCGCCTATGTGATATGGCCCGAGGCTTCCGGTGAGGGGAAGTCCTGATGCCGGATTGAAGGGTGGTGCCCACTGGATAAGGCTCCTTCAACGCGTTAGCATTTGTCCATGACACTGGCTTTCCTTGCCGAAGACGGCCCGGCCAAGGGAAAGCGTCAGGCACACCACGGCCGGCAGGAACCCCCAACACATCCGCCATGAATACGGCAAGAACCGACGACAAGAAGGGCGAAGCCCTGAAAGCCCAGCGCTTCCAGATGCTGGAAGACATCGCCTGCGAATTGTCGGAGGCGGTGGCTTTCCCCACCTGCTTCGATGTGACTCTCAAGCTGCGCAAGGTCCTCAGCCTGCCCGACGTGAGCATCGGGCAGATCGCCAAGGCGGTCACCGGCGACCCGCTGGTGTGCAGCCGCCTCCTCAGCCTCGCCAATTCCGTCATGTACAACCCCGGCGGGAGCGAAATCACCAACATCAATACGGTCATCCAGAAGCTGGGGATCAATGTGGTGCGCACCACGGCCCTGGCCCTGGCGGGCAAGCAGATGCTGATGTCCAAGCACATGGCGGCCTTCGAAGGCATGACCAGGGGGCTGTGGGACCATTCCGTATTCGCCGCCGCCGCAGCCTACGTGATCGCCGGCCGCCGTACCCGGCTCAACCGGGACGATGCCCTGCTGGCCGGCCTGGTCCACGATCTGGGGGCCTTCTACATGCTCTACCGCGGGGTCCAGTACGAGGAACTGAGGGTTCGTCCGGACACCCTGAGGTATCTGGTGGTCCAGTGGCACGAGAGCATCGGCGAATCCCTCCTCAATGCCCTGGGGGTGCCCGAAAAGATCAGCGAGGCAGCCCGCGACCACGACCAGCCGAGGCCTGTTCCCCCCATCCCGGCATCCCTGGCCGATGTGGTCTACGTCGCCAACATCATGGCGGGCGGGGCCGACGAATGGCTGCTCAAGGACTTGAAATCGGAGGCGCCCAGGGCCATGCCCCCCATCGATCCTTACCTCGATCTGCTGCCGGAGATCGAAACCTGCGCCAAGGAACTGAAGGCGGCCTTCAGCTGAGGCTTCTCGAGCAGGCCTCTTACCCTCGGCCTCTTACCTTTTCCGGCCCCGGGTGGTGATCTGCACGAAATCGGCGGTCACCTTGTCCGCCCCGTGCTTGCCGGCGATCTGACCCAGGCGGTCCTTCACTGCCTTCAGGTATTCCGACTTGGGCTCGTTTTCCGGGCGCAGGCCGTCGAAGAGAGGCACGGGAGTCGCCACCAGGACGATCAGCTCGGTACCGAAGGGCTTGGAAATGATCCAGTTGCCCAGGCTGCCGACGGTGGCGGAATAGCCGGGGGGCGCCTGGTTGTCCCGGGCCCGGGGGCTGGGGACCAGATGGACCACGCTGCCGTCCAGGACGTAGTAGTCGATATTGACGTAGGAGTCGTAGCCCGGGGTGGTGATATTGACCACCAGGGGATCGCCCTCCGCCAGTTCCCCCTTGGGCGCCTCGGTCCGGATGGAGGTCTGCCGCCCGGCCTGTCGGTTGGCTGCCCAGTAGGGGGCGAAGGCTTCGATGACGCTGCATTGGTCCTCCCGCACCGTCTCGGCATCCACCTTCACCGACTTGAGCCCCGGGATTTCCTGGAGCATGCCCTTGAGGCGGGAAGCGCTGAAATGCCTGGGCAGGTAGCCCTGCACCTCCAGGGCGTCGTCCTTGAGCGAAGGCGCCAGGGCGGAGCAGGGCACCTTGGCGAGCACCGGGACGATGGCCGCCAGGGTGGGGACGGGGGGCGGCGGCTTGGCGGCGGGCTTCGGGACTGGTTTTTCCGGTGGCCCCGGAGCTTCCGCCGCCGGCGGTGGGGCGGCCGCTTGCCGTTCCGTGTCGCGGCCGGGGCGGAAATTCCAGAAATAGATGAGGATGGCCGAGAACACCCCGGCGATCACCAGGCTGGAAGCCATCAGGGCCACGTAGGTCATGGCCCGGCCTTCCCCGGTCAATTCCTGGATGAAGCGATTCACCGTGGGAGTGCGCTCCTTGCGGTCGAAGCAGAGGGCAGTCCGCAGGGCGCGCCATTGCCGCATCCCCAGTCCCCTGGGCCGGGCCGGCTTCATGTTGGCGCTGCGGGCCTGGGTGGCCGGAATCCGGTCGAAGGGGTGCCGCCCGGTGAGCAGTTCGTAGGTAATGCAGGCCAGGGCGTAGATGTCGTCCCGGGGGTCCGGCTCCAGGTGCTCGATCATCTCCGGGCTGGCGTAGGCGGGGGTGAGGCCCCCCAGGCTGCCCGGGTCGAAGACCGTGGCCTCGGTGTCCTGCTCCGGCTTCTGGAAGACCCGGGCGATGCCGAAGTCGATGACCTTCACCTCACCCTGGTCGGTGACGAAGACGTTGGCGGGCTTCAGGTCGCAATGGACGAAGCCCCGCTCGTGGGCGTAGGCCAGGGCCTTGGCGATGCCGGCAACGATGCGCAGGGCCTCGGGCACCGGCAGGCCCTTGAAGTTGGGGGCCCGCAGCAGCTGGCTCAAGGGCCGGCCGGTCAGGTACTCCATGGTCAGATAGACCATGGATCCGTCCCGATCGAAGTCGTACACCGTGACGATATTGGGGTGGGCCAGCCGCTGGGCCTTCTTGGCCTCCCGCTGGAGGGCGATCAGGGACTTGGGATGGCCCCGGAACTGGACGTTCAGCACCTTGATGGCGATGTAGGGATTGCGGTCCGAGGCCTCCAACTTCCGGAGGTCCAGGGCCTTGTACACCATGCCCATGCCCCCGAAGCCCAGGCATTCCTCCAGGACGAAGCGCCCGTTCAGGGTGTCGCCCACCCCCTTGATGCGCTCCGGCTCGCCCCCCGGCTGGTCCCGGATGGCGGTGGGCGGCGTGTGGCCCTGGGGCGGGGGGCGCTGGGCGGGGCTGGTCTGTAGCCGGGTCTCGTCGTCGTCGGGGCGAGCCGGGGGCTTTTCCCGGTGCCGGATGCGCTTTTGCACCTCGGCATAGACCTCGGGGGGCAGGGGGAAATTGGTGTGCTCCTCCTGGAGGACCTCCAGGAGATGGGCGGAATTGGCCTTGTCGCTGGCCAGTACCCGGTCCACCTGGGCCAGGAATTCGTTGGGGGAGAGGGCGCCGCTATGGAAGGTGCGGATGGTGTTGGCGAGGTTGGCCATGCGATTCCGGCTTCAGCGACCGCAACGCCGTCCCCATCCGGCCGAATCGGGGACGGATTCCGGGTCGTGGAGGAGGTGGGCGGGCGTGTTCATTACCGGCTACGACGCGGGCTTATCCGGGACAGTTCCCTTGCGGGGCAGGCGGGGAGGGGGCCAAGCCCGGCGATGTTTGTCCGGGGCGAACATACGGGCCAAATGTGTTTGCCCCAGGCCGCCATCTGGTCCGGCGGACAGGCATCGACCGGGATGGGGAAGGGAAGCGTTTATTTTGTAAATAACTGCTTATTTTCAATAAATTGCGATGGTTTTTCTGTCTGCTGGTCCAGCCTGGCACGCCCCCTGCAATAGGTCTGGCGAGCCCAACGAAAGCTCGATTCAACCAACCCCAACCCTGACTAGGAGTCACAGCAATGAAAACCCTGACCATCAAAGACCTGCCCCGCACCGAAGCCCTCGACGCCAAGGCCATGGCCGCCGTGCAAGGCGGCTATAAGGAAGGCGGCTACAAGGCCGGCCCGTCCTACTACCGCCTGGACCTGTGGGACCTTTCCTCCCACGACAACTCCATGAAGGTGGACCAGTTCATCGGCCAGAACCAGAAGACGTTCAACGCCAACGGCAACAACGTGGCCTTCTCCGGCGACATCAGCTCGACGGTCAAGCCCACCCAGACCGCCAGCAACAGCGTCGTCCGCCTGTAAGCCGGCCTGCCGGAACCCGCCCCGGGGAGCAATGCCAAAGGTCAAGGACCAGCTTGCTCCGCCGGTTGGCGGGACGAAGGCGGTGATATGGAAAGAACAATGACCAGTGCCGAGCCAGTCGGTGCGGTAATGGCCTACCTGGAGATTCTTGGGGACGGCACTGCGCCCGTCGCCATGTTTCCCCTCCACGACGAAGTCGTGATCGGCCGGCACCAGCAGGATTCCCTGGAAGCGGACAAATTCGCCTGCGTCGCCGACCAGACGGTCAGCCGGCGCCACGCCCGCATCCTGCGCCGGGGCGACACCTATTTCATCGAGGACCTGCACTCCTTCAACGGCACCTTCGTCAATGGCGAGCCCTTGAGCCCCGGCGTCTGGAAGGCCCTGGGGGACGGCGACGAAATCTACCTTTCCTCCGCCCAGATCGTCTTCCATTCCCTGGTGGTGCCCTCCCGGGACAGCCAGCCCACCATCATCACCCGAGCCGTGGACGCCACCCAGTATTCCGCCGCCCTGGATACGACTACCGCCGGCGCCGCCGATCTGGGGGACCTCCAGCTCATCCTCCAGAAGCTCCACGCCATGGCCCAGGTGAGCATCGCCCTGGGGGCGGTGACCGACCGGGCCACCCTGATCGAGAAGATCATGAATTTCATCTTCGACCTCTTTCCCCTGGCCGAGCGGGCTTTCATCCTGCTCCAGGACAAGGAGGGCGAGGCGCCCACCCCCGTCGCCGCCCGCCGCCGGGACGGCACCGTGGAAGATCCGGGCCGTGCCCGGCTATCTCACACCATCATCGAGGAGGTGCTGAACAAGAAGCAGGCCATCCTCTCGGTGGATACCCTGGCGGACCGCCATTTCGGCATGCGGGATTCGGTGGTGGCCCAGGCCATCCGCAGCGTCATGTGCGTGCCCCTCATCCTGGAGGGCGAGGTGCTGGGGATGATCCAGGTGGATACTTCCTCGGACCCCTACGCCTTCAAGGGGGAAGACCTGGAAATCCTGGCCGGGGTATGCGCCGAGACGGCGGTGGCCCTCAAGAATTTCCAGCTCTATTCGGACATCGAGCACCTCCTGGAAGGCTTCGTCCGGGCCTCGGTGCAGGCCATCGAGGAACGGGACCCGGTCACCGCCGGCCATTCCTTCCGGGTCGCCGGCTATGCGGAAAGCCTAGCCAAGGCGCTGGACCGGGCCGACGGCCCCGGGGTGCGGCCCATCTCCTTCACCCGAGAGCAGTTGCGGGAGATCCGCTACGCCGCGCTCCTCCACGATTTCGGCAAGGTCGGGGTGCGGGAGCATGTGCTGTGCAAGCAGAAGAAGCT
>JBLNBI010000180.1:0-7643 GCA_050259815.1 Actinomycetota bacterium
TCAAGGTCGTGGCCAACGAGCGCTTCAACCGCACCGACACTTCAGTCACCGGCCAGATCCTCAAGATCTTGGCTTCCAAGCCCGACGCGGTACTGATCGGCGGTTCCGGCACCCCGGCGGCGCTCCCCCAGAAGACCCTGAAGGAAAAGGGCTTCAAGGGCCTGATCTACCAGACCCACGGGGTCGCCAACGCCGACTTCCTGCGGGTGTGCGGCAAGGATTGCGAAGGCACCTTCCTGCCCGCCGGCCCGGTCCTGGTGGCCGACCAGCTGCCGGCAGACCATCCGGTGCGCAAATCGGCCCTGGAGTACATGAAGAAGTACGAGGCCGCCCACGGCAAGGGCAGCGCCACCACCTTCGGCGCCCACCCCTGGGATGCGGCCATCCTGGTGACTTCCGCCTCGACCACGGCCCTCAAGACCGCCCAGCCGGGCACCGCGGCCTTCCGCAAGGCCTTGCGGGACGCCCTGGAGAACGTCAAGAACCTGCCGGCGGCCCACGGCGTCTTCAATATGAGCGCCAACGACCACCTGGGTTTCGACCAGCGGGCCCGGGTCATGGTGAAGGTGGAAAACGGGGCCTGGAAACTGGTCAAGTAAGTGGCCAAGTAAGCGCCTGAATCGGCAGGCGAAATGGCAGGTGAAACAGCCGGAAGGGAAGGGCGGGCGTGGTATCATCCCGCCCTTTCCGTTTCTACTCACCGGGGATTCCGATATGAGCCGCAAATTGGCCCTCGCCGTCCTGGCAGCCCTTTCCACCGCCGCCTTTGCCGACGTCAATGTCGGCGTATCCGTCTCCGCCACCGGCCCGGCCGCTTCCCTCGGCATCCCGGAAAAGAACACCATCGACCTGCTGCCCAAGACCATCGGCGGCCAGAAGGTCAATTACATCGTCCTGGACGACGGCACCGATCCCACCAACGCCACCAAGAACATCAAGAAGCTCATCACCGAGAACAAGGTGGACGTGGTCATCGGTTCCACCACCACCCCCAACTCCCTGGCCATGATGGACGTGGCCGTTGAGAACGAGACCCCGCTCATTTCCATGGCCGGCTCCGCCATCGTGGTGGAACCCATGGACGACAAGCGCAAGTGGGTCTTCAAGACCGCCCAGAACGATGCCCATATGGCCACCGCCATCGTCCAGCACATGACCGACAAGGGCGTCCAGAACGTCGCCTTCATCGGCTTTGCCGACGCCTACGGCGAAGGCTGGCACAAGGAATTCGCCAAGATCGCCGAAGCCCGCAAGCTGAAGATCGTGGCCAGCGAGCGCTTCCAGCGCAACGACACCTCGGTCACGGGCCAGGTCCTCAAGATCCTCGCCGCCAAGCCCGACGCCGTCCTGGTCGGCGGCGCCGGCACCCCGGCGGCGCTTCCCCAAAAGGCCCTCAAGGAAAAGGGCTACAAGGGCCTCATCTACCAGACCCACGGCGTCGCCAACAACGACTTCCTGCGGGTCGGCGGCAAGGACGTGGAAGGTGCCTTCCTGCCGGTGGGTCCCATGGTCGTAGCCGCCCAGTTGCCCAACGACAACCCGGTGAAGAAATCCGCCCTGGAATACGTCACCAAGTACGAGGCCGCCCACGGCGCCGGCAGCATCAGCTCCTTCGGCGGCCACGCCTGGGATGCCGGCGTGCTCCTCGGCAACGCCATTCCCCTGGCCCTCAAGAAGGCCCAGCCGGGCACCAAGGAATTCCGCCGCGCCCTGCGGGACGCCCTGGAAGGTACCAAGAACCTGCCCGCCGCCCACGGCATTTTCAACATGAGCGCCCAGGATCACCAGGGCTTCGACCAGCGCGCCCGGGTCATGGTGACCATCGAAAAGGGCACCTGGAAACTCGTCAAGTAGCGGGCTCGCGCCGGCGTCGTTGCCCCCCGCTCGCCGTACTGCTCGTACTGTCTTCGCGGGAAGCGCCTAGCCGGCGCTTCGCTTCACCGCTATAGGTAATCATGGACCTCCAAATCCTCCTTCTCCTCGGCCAGGACGGCGTCACCAACGGCGCCATCTATGCCCTGCTGGCCCTGGCCCTGGTACTGGTCTTCGCCGTCACCCGGGTCATCTTCATTCCCCAGGGCGAATTCGTCGCCTACGGGGCGCTCACCCTGGCGAGCCTCCAGGCCGGCAAGGTGCCGGGCACCGTCTGGCTGCTCCTGGCCGCCGGCATTGCCGTGGCCGTGCTCGACGGCGCCAAGTGCCTGCGGGAAGGGCGCTACGGCAAGCTGATTCCCCTGGTCATATTCAATGTGGGCCTGCCCCTGGCCGCCGCCGGTGCCCTTTTCGTGGTGCCGCCCACCAGCCTGCCCCTGGCGGTCCAGGTGCTGCTGTCCCTGGCCCTGGTCATTCCCCTCGGCCCCATGCTCTATCGCCTGGCCTTCCAGCCCCTGGCCGGCGCTTCCGTCCTGGTGCTGCTCATCGTCTCGGTGGCGGTACACCTGGCCATGATCGGCCTAGGCCTCCTCTTCTTCGGCGCCGAAGGCTCCCGCACCCCGGCCTTCACCGACATCACCTTCGAACTGGCGGAAGCACCCCTCCAGGGCCAGACCATCCTGGTGGTCCTGGCTTCCGCCGTCCTCATCGCCGGGCTCTACTTCTTCTTCGAGCGCACCATCTATGGCAAGGCCCTGCGGGCCACCGCCATGAACCGCACCGGCGCCCGGCTGATGGGCATCTCCAGCACCATGGCAGGCAAGCTGTCCTTCACCCTGGCCGCCGCCATCGGCGCCTTTTCCGGCGTGCTCATCGCCCCCATCACCACCATCTATTACGACTCGGGCTTCCTCATCGGCCTGAAGGGCTTCGTCGGCGCCATCATCGGCGGCCTGGCGTCCTATCCGGTCGCCGCCCTGGGCGCCCTGCTGGTGGGCCTGCTGGAGTCCTATTCCTCCTTCTACGCCAGCGCCTTCAAGGAAGTGATCGTCTTCACCCTGATCATCCCGGTGCTGCTGTGGCGTTCCCTCACCTCCCGCCATGTCGAGGAGGAGGAGGAGGAATGATGCGTCACCTGCCCCTGCTCGCCTTCATCGCAGCCCTGGCCGCCGGCCCGGCCTTCCTGCCGGAGTTCACGGTCACCCTGCTCAATTACATCGGTCTCTATGCCATCGTCGCCGTCGGCTTGGTGCTGCTCACCGGGGTCGGCGGCCTGACTTCCTTCGGCCAGGCGGCCTTCGTCGGCCTCGGGGCCTACACCACCGCCTACCTGACCACGGTGCACGGCTTTTCCCCCTGGGCGACCCTGGCCATCGGCCTGGGCATCACCGCCGCCGTGGCCCTGGGCCTGGGTTTCATTACGCTCCGCATGGGCGGCCACTACCTGCCCCTGGGCACCATCGCCTGGGGCATCAGCCTCTACTTCCTGTTCGGCAACGTGGAATTCCTGGGGGGCCATACCGGCATCACCAGCATCCCGGCCATTTCCGTATTCGGCTTCGAGCTGAAGTCCGGCCGGGAGTGCTATTACCTCATTTGGCTGGTGGTGCTGCTCGGCATCCTCACCATCCGCAATCTGCTGGATTCCCGCTCGGGACGCGCCATCCGGGCCTTGAAGGGCGGGGCGGTGATGGCCGAGGCCATGGGGGTGAATACGCCCCGGGCCAAGATCGTCATCTTCCTGATCGCGGCGCTCTTGGCCAGCATTTCCGGCTGGCTCTACGCCCACCTCCAGCGTTTCGTGAATCCGACGCCGTTTTCGCTGACCCAGGGCATCGAGTACCTGTTCATGGGCGTGGTGGGCGGTATCGGCCACGTCTGGGGCGCCGTCCTGGGGGCCGGGCTGATCACCGTCCTGAAGCAGTGGCTCCAGGACATCCTGCCCCAGATCCTGGGCCAGAGCGGTAATTTCGAGATCATCGTCTTCGGCTTTGCCATGGTCCTCATCCTGCAACGGGCCCGAAACGGCCTGTGGCCGGTGATCATGAAGCTGGTCCCGGCCAGCCGCGCCAAGCGGACCGTGCCCCAGGCCGAAGCCATGGAACGCCGCACCCCGGCCGCCGCCGGCACCGTGCTCCTGGAAGTGAAGGACGTCACCAAGCGCTTTGGCGGCCTGGTGGCCAACCAGGACATGAGCCTCACCGTCCAGGCCGGCGAGGTGATGGCACTGATCGGCCCCAACGGCGCCGGCAAGAGCACCCTGTTCAACTGCATCTCTGGCGTGAATCCTGCCACCGAAGGCGAAATCCGCTTCCTGGGCGAGCGGGTGGACCGGCTGGAATCCCGGGACATCGCCCGCCGGGGCATGAGCCGGACCTTCCAGCACGTTCGCCTGCTCCCCCAGATGTCGGTCCTGGAAAACGTCGCCATCGGCGCCCACCTCCGCGGCAACAAGGGCGTGGTCGCCTCGTCCCTGCGCCTCGACCGGGCCGAGGAAGCCCGGCTCCTGGCCGAAGCCGCCCGCCAGATCGAGCGGGTGGGCCTCGCCGAGCATATGTTCGACCCGGTGGGCAGCCTGGCCCTGGGCAAGCAGCGCATCGTCGAGATCGCCCGGGCCCTCGCCTCCGATCCCTGCCTGCTGCTGCTTGATGAGCCGGCCGCCGGTCTCCGCTACCTGGAAAAGCAGGCCCTCTCTGAGCTGCTGCAAAAGCTGCGCGCCGAAGGCATGGGCATCCTGCTGGTGGAACACGACATGGACTTCCTCATGGGCCTCGCCGACCGGGTGGTGGTCATGGAATTCGGCCAGAAGATCGCCGAGGGCAAGCCGGAGGAAGTGCAGGCCAATCCCCGGGTCCTGGAAGCCTACCTGGGAGGGATCGAGTGATGAAGCATCCCCATCTCCACGACCACGAAGTCATCCTGGAAGTGAAGGACCTGTGCGTCTCCTACGGCAAGGTGGAGGCCCTGCACAACGTCAATCTCACCATCCGCCGGGGCGAGATCGCCACGGTCATCGGCCCCAACGGCGCCGGCAAGACGACGCTCCTCTCCGCCCTCATGGGCCTCCTGCCCGCCGACGGCGACATCGTCTACATGGGCCACAACCAGGGCCGCAACCGGGAAGTGGAAACCCTGGTCCGCCAGGGCATGACCCTGGTGCCGGAGAAGCGCGAGCTGTTCGCCGAAATGAGCGTCGAGGACAACCTGCTCCTCGGCGCTTTCGACCGCTACCGCTGCGGCCACCGGGATCACCTGGAGACCATGGAGGAAGTGTTCGAGATCTTCCCCCGCCTGGAGGAACGCAAGGCCCAGGCCGCCGGCACCCTGTCCGGCGGCGAGCGCCAGATGCTGGCCATGGGCCGCGCCCTCATGGCCAAGCCCAAGCTCCTGATGCTGGACGAGCCCAGCCTGGGCCTCGCTCCGCTCATCATCAAGGAAATCTTCCGGATCATTTCCGAGCTGAAGGAAACCGGCGTCGCCATCCTGCTGGTGGAACAGAATGCTCGGGCGGCGCTGCAGGTGGCCGACTACGGCTACGTGCTGGAAACCGGCGAAATATCCTTGGCCGGCCCCAGCAAGGAGCTGGCCGCCGACCCCCGGGTCATCGAAAGCTACCTGGGGCTGGGGCACAAGCACCGCTGACAGCAAAAAGGGGAGCCGAGGCTCCCCTTTCTTTTGCAGCCAGTTGCGCGTTCAGCAGCCGTGCTTGTTGTGCTTATGATGCTTGTGGTGGCCTTCCTTGCGGCCGTTGCAGGGACCTCCGTGCTCGTCGGCGTAATAGTAGCCGCCGCCGGCCATGGGAGCACCGCCGACCCGCATGCCGCCGGAATTCCGGCTGGACTTGGTGACCGCTTCGCCAATGGCGGCACCCGCACCGGCGCCGGCCCCGGCACCGATGATGGCGCCGGTGGAACCGCCGGCCTTCTGGCCCACGGCCGCGCCCGCAGCGCCGCCCACGGCGCCGCCGACGACCGCACCGGTCTTGGCCTTGCCGTCGCTGCCCACGGCTGCGCCCGTGGCACCGCCCACTGCGCCGCCGATGATGGCGCCGTTCTTGCCGCCCACGGACTGGCCGATGGCCGCACCGGCCGCGCCGCCCACGGCACCGGCAATGCCGGTCTTCAGCTCATCGGCGCCGGCAGTGCCGATCACCATCCACGCCGCCGCAGCGGCAACCAAACGATAGTCCATATCTACTCCTTGCTGTCTTTATAGGAGCGCCAGGCGAAGGCCCGAAGGCCCCTCCCGTCCGCGCGTGTCGCAGCATTCTGGAGCAGACAACCGCTTATCGCAACCGCCGAATCTCACCGCGCATGGGGCGGTTTGCCGGGGTCATGACGGCCCTCCCGGGGTTCCCGGAAGGCCGGCGTGTGAGGTACGGGTTGGGGAATCGCCATTGTCGGGACGGGAGCGATTTCCCGGGCAGCCGGTAGCGACGGCGGGGCCGCCGGAGCCGCGACGGCCGGATGGACGGGCACGACTACGGAAGGCGGCGCTGTCGGATGGGGCGCAGCCCGCGGCACCTCCGGCCGCTCATGGCGCCGGGCCGCTGCCACCGGATCGGGCGGGGCTGGCCGCCCTCGGGGCAAAATGACCGTTGCCGTCCCGGCGGAGGCCGCCGGATGCATGACGACCGGCGGCACGCCCGGTCGGGCCGGCCCCGGAACAGGACTGGGTGCCCGGCTGGGCGGGGTCGGTGCAGCACCATGCCGAGGCGGGGCCGGGACTGCTGCCGGCGTGGTCGGCGGGGGAATCGTTGCCGCCACGCCCCGAACAGGCACCGGCGCCCGGGCCAGTTCCCGATGCTCCGGACGCAGGACATGGGCCTGGCTGATGGCGGCGCCGCTGCGCAGGACGTCCGCCGCCACCACGGTCACCGCCTGGGGTAGCGCCCGGTTGGCGAAGGCGGCATGGGCGCGGGGATGGGCCACCGCCCGGTCGATAGCTGCCGGGCTGGCCACCTGGTTGATATTGGCCCGCCGCACGTAGCTTGGGCTGCACCGGTAGGCCGGGACGAACACTTCCCGGGGCGCCAGGGGGAACCAGCCCACGGCCGGCGACCCGCCGAATCCGCCGCCCGGATCGCCGATCCAGGCCACCAGGGCCGGGGCATAGATCGGACGGCGGATATAGCCGCCGGGCGCCCAGGCCCAGCGCCCGTCCAGGAAGAACCAGCGGCCGTAATGGAAAGGGGCGAATCCCCAGGGCGCCTGGTCCACCCAGGTCCAGCCCCAGGGCGGCACCCAGGCCCAGCGTCCGTAGCGGTAGGGCGCCCAGTCGGCCGGCACCGACCAGGGATACCAGACTGCCCCGTAGTCCGGGACGCTGGTCCACTGGCCGTAGCGGTCCAGATCCTCGTAGCCGGTCATTTCGGGGGAGACGTAGCGCAGGGACTGGATGGCGCCCCCGGCGGCCTCCCGGGCGTCCACCCAGGCATCGAAGCCATCCCGTTGGGGGACCTCCTGGACCCAGCCGCCACTGGCGATCACCACCCTTTGTCCATCGGGCACCGCGAACCGCTCGCCGGCACGGTAGACGTAAGCGCTACCCTGCCGGCTGCTCACCCGGGTGTTCCCGCCCTGGTCGTCCACGTCGACCCGATAGCGCCCCGGGGCCCCGAAGCGGACCTGGGCCGTCGGCGTTGCCAGGTCGATCTGCTCCGCCTGGTCCCGGTCCCGGATACTGACCGCCAGAGCGCCCCGCCACACCTGGAGGGAAACGCGGCTGTCGTCCAGGGCGGCGAATTCCACGCTGCTGTCGCCGGAAAGGCG
>JBLNBI010000181.1:0-10383 GCA_050259815.1 Actinomycetota bacterium
CCCCGACGAAGCCGCCGGTATTCACGTCGATGGTGGTCATCGCCTCAGTCTGGTCGATGATCAGGTAGCCGCCGGACTTCAGGTCCACCCGCCGGGCCAGGGCCTTCTGGATTTCCTCCTCGACCCCGTGCAGGTCAAAAAGGGGCCGCTGGCCGACGTAATGGTCCAGGAGAGGCGTCACCGCCGGGGTATATTCCTCGGCGAAGCTGCTGAGCTTCTGGAAATTCTCCCGGGAGTCGATGACGATGCGCACCGTTTCCGGATTGACGAAATCCCGCAGCACCCGCAACCCCAGGGACAGCTCCTGATACAGCAGGGTGGGCGGCCCGGACACCCGGGCCTTGTCCCGGATGTCGCCCCACAGCTTCCTGAGGTAGGCGATGTCGGCGGCGAATTCCCGGTCGCTGGCGTTCTCGGCCATGGTGCGGACGATGAAGCCGCCCTTCTCGTCCTCGGGCACCAGGCGGGTGATGCGTTCCCGCAGGGTTTCCCGCTCCCCCTCGTTCTCGATGCGCTGGGAGATGCCGATGTGCTTTTCCTGGGGCAGATAGACCAGCATGCGCCCGGCGATGGAAATCTGGGTGGAAAGCCGCGCCCCCTTGGTGCCGATGGGGTCCTTGATGACCTGGACGACGATGCTCTGGCCTTCGGACAGGATCTTCTCGATGGGCTTGTCCATGGCGCTGTCCCGGGGCTGCCAGATGTCGGCCACGTGGAGGAAAGCCGTGCGCTCCAGGCCCACGTCGATGAAGGCGGATTGCATGCCCGGCAGGATGCGGCAGACGCGGCCGAGGTAGATGTTGCCCACCAGCCCGCGGCCGGAGGTGCGCTCGATGTGCAGTTCCTGCACCACCCCCTGGAGCATGACGGCGACCCGGGTCTCCTGGGGGGTGAAATTGATGAGGATTTCTTCGGACATGGTCGAGTAAAATTGTCGGTTAATCAGGATTCTAACCCATGCCAGCCCCAGAACTTCTCGCCCCCGCCGGTTCCCTTTCCATGCTCCGCACCGCCTTCGATTTCGGTGCCGATGCGGTCTATGCCGGCCAGCCCCGCTATTCCCTGCGGGTACGCAACAATGAATTCGGCAGCCTGGACGCCCTCGCCGCCGGCATCAGTGAGGCCCACGGCCGGGGCAAGCAGCTCTACGTGGTGAGCAATATCTTCCCGCGCAACGCCAAGCTCGCCACCTACCTGGACGACATGGCCCCGGTCGTCGCCTTGAAGCCCGATGCCCTCATCATGTCAGACCCCGGCCTCATCGATATGGTTCGGGAAGCCTGGCCGGACCAGGCCATCCACCTGTCGGTCCAGTCCAACACGGTGAACTGGGCGGCGGTGCGCTTCTGGAAGAAGCTGGGCATTTCCCGGGTCATCCTGTCCCGGGAGCTGTCCCTGGACGAGATCGCCGAGATCCGCCAGCAGTGCCCGGATATGGAGCTGGAGGTTTTCGTCCATGGGGCGCTCTGCATCGCCTACTCGGGCCGCTGCCTCCTCTCCGGCTACTTCAACCACCGGGACCCCAACCAGGGCACCTGCACCAATTCCTGCCGCTGGGACTACAAGACCTACGCCATCGAGGAAAAGGAACGCCCCGGCGAGCTGATGCCCATCGAGGAGGACGAGCACGGCACCTACATCCTCAACTCCAAGGACCTGCGGGCCATCGAACACGTCCAGCGCCTGACCGAGATCGGCGTCGATTCCCTGAAAATCGAGGGCCGCACCAAGAGCCCCTATTACGTCGCCCGCACCTGCCAGAGCTACCGCCGGGCCATCGACGACGCCCTCGCCGGCCGCCCCCTGGACCCGCGCCTGCTGTCCGAACTGGAGGGCCTCGCCAACCGGGGTTACACCGACGGCTTCTACCAGCGTCACCACGACCAGGAATACCAGAACTACCTGAAGGGCCACTCCGAATCGGACCGCAGCCTCTACGTCGGTGACGCGGTGGCCTTCGACCCGGCCCGGGGCCTGATGGAAATCGAGGTGAAGAACCGCATTGCCGTCGGCGACCGCCTGGAGGCCGTCCATCCCGCAGGCAACCGGCAATGGATCCTGGAGCGCATGGAAAATGCTGACGGGGAGCCGGTGGCAGTGGCCCCCGGCAACGGCCACCGGGTATGGCTGGACCTACCGCCGGAGGCCCTGGGCGCCTATATCGCGAAATTCATTCAAAAATAAGCACATAACATTAGCCACTATAAGGGCTTCATGATGTAAAATAAGCGGTTCATCATGAAAGCCCAGTCGTTCCGCATGCCCCTGGTGGACGCGCTCAAAGCCGTCGCGTCCCAACTGATCGTCCTGCACCATCTGTCGGCCTACGGCCCCTTGACGGAAACGGTCCAGGAAGTGGCGCCCAGCCTCATGGCCTGGCTCTTCGACTACGCCCGTATCGCCGTGCAGGTTTTCCTGGTGATCGGCGGCTTCCTCGCCGCCAAGGGCCTGGCGCCCCAGGGGCAGCCGGTCTTCTCCGACCCCCTCGCCCTCATCCGCCGCCGCTACCTGCGCCTCGTCCTGCCCTACCTGGCCGCCATCGCCATCGCCATCCTGGGCGCCGCCCTGGCCCGCCACTGGATGATCGACGAGTCCATACCGGACGCCCCCCACTTCGCCCAGTGGCTCGCCCACGCCACCCTGCTCCATGGCCTCCTGGGCTACGACGCCCTGTCGGCGGGGGTCTGGTACGTGGCCATCGACTTCCAGCTCTTCGCCCTCATGGTCCTGGCCCTGTGGCTGGGACGGGTGAGCCGCCTGCCCCTGGCCGCCCCCCTGGCGGTGGTCGCCTTGGCCCTGGCCGCCCTCTTCGGCTTCAACCGGGACGCCAGCTGGGACAACTGGGCCATCTATTTCTTCGGTTCCTACGGCCTGGGTGCCGTCACCTGGTGGGCTTCCGAGCGGGGCCGCCTGATCGCCTGGCTGGGGGTCATCGCCACGGTGGGAATGGCCGCCCTGATGGTGGATTTCCGCCTGCGCATCGCCGTCGCCCTGGCGATCGCCCTGCTCCTGGGCTTCGCCCGCCGCACCGGCTGGCTGGAGAAGTGGCCGGAAAACGCGACCCTGGCCTACCTGGGGCAGATTTCCTATTCAGTCTTCCTGGTGCACTTCCCCATCTGCCTGGTGGCCAACGCCATCTTCGTCCAGTACGACTTCGAGAGCACTACCGCGGCTTCCATCGGCATGCTCCTGGCCTGGGCGGCCAGCGTCGCCGCCGGCGCCCTGTTCCATCGGTACGTGGAAAGCACCGCCCCCAGCTGGCAGATCGGTAGCCGCCTGGCCGGGGCCGCCAAGGCCGCCGGCCGCTTCCTGTTCAGCTTGCCAGCTCGCTCCGGTTCCTGAAGAAGTCCAGGGCCTCGGGGTTGGCCAGGGCCTCGACGTTCTTCACCGGCTGGTTGTGCACCACGTTGCGCACCGCCAGTTCCACGATCTTGCCGCTCTTGGTGCGGGGAATGTCCCCCACCTGGACGACCCGCGCCGGCACGTGGCGAGGCGTGGTGTTGGCCCGGATCTGGCGCTTGATGCGCTCGGTCAGCTCCCCATCCAGACTTAGGCCCGGCTGCAGCTTCACGAACAGCACCACCCGCACATCCCCCTCCCAGTCCTGGCCGATGACCAGGGACTCGACGATTTCCGGCAACTGCTCCACCTGCCGGTAGATTTCCGCCGTGCCGATGCGCACCCCGCCCGGGTTAAGGACGGCGTCCGAGCGGCCATAGATGATCATGCCGTCGTGCTCGGTGAGTTCGGAAAAGTCGCCGTGGCACCAGATGTTGGGGAAGCGCTCGAAATAGGCGGCCCGGTACTTGGCGCCGTCCGGGTCGTTCCAGAAGCCCACGGGCATCACCGGGAAGGGTTTGGTGCACACCAGCTCGCCTTTCTCACCCCGCACCGGACGCCCCTGGTCGTCGAACACATCCACCGCCATGCCCAGGCCCCGGCACTGGATTTCGCCCCGATACACCGGCAGCACCGGGTTGCCCAGGACGAAGCAGGAAATGATGTCGGTGCCGCCCGAAATGGAGGCGAGGAGGATGTCCTGTTTGATCTCCCGGTACACGTAGTCGAAGCTCTCCGGGGACAGGGGACTGCCGGTGGAGAAGATGGCCCGCAGGGCGTCCAGCCTGTGGGTGGTGCCGGGCTTCAAACCCATCTTGGCGGCGGCGTCGATGAACTTGGCGGAGGTACCGAAGTGGGTCATCCCTTCCGCCTGGGCGTAGTCGAACAGGACCGTGCCGCCGCCGGCGAAGGGGCTGCCGTCGTAGAGAAGCAGGGTGGCGCTGGAGGCGAGGCCGGACATGAGCCAGTTCCACATCATCCAGCCGCAGGTGGTGAAGTAGAAGAGCCGGTCGCCGGGGCGCACGTCGCCGTGGAGCTGGTGCTCCTTGAGGTGCTGGAGCAGCACGCCGCCATGGCAATGGACGATGCACTTGGGAACGCCCGTGGTGCCGGACGAGAACATGATGAACAGCGGATGGTCGAAGGCCACCCGCCGGAATTCGATGGTGTCGGCCACCTGACTGGAAAGGGCCTCGTTCCATTCGATGGACTTGGCGATGGCGCTGGTATCCGGGTCGGTATCCAGGTAGGGCACCACCACCACCTGGGTGAGGGACGGCAGGCGGGCCGCCACCTCGGCGCTCTTCTCCAGGCAATCCACCGCCTTGCCGTTGTACCAGTAGCCATCCACGCAGACCAGGACCTTGGGCTCGATCTGCCCGAAGCGGTCCAGCACGCCTTGCACCCCGAAATCCGGGGAAGCGGACGACCAGATGGCCCCGAGGGCGGCGGTGGCGAGCATGGCGACCAGGGTTTCCGGCAGGTTGGGCAGGTAGCCCGCCACCCGATCGCCCTCACCCACCCCGGCATCCCGCAGGACGCCCATGAAGCGGGAAACGTCGTTGTAGAGCTGGTGCCGGCTCATACGGCGCTTGACCTTGTCCTCGCCCCAGAAGACCAGGGCATCGGCATCGTCCCGCTCCTTCAGGAGGTTCTCGGCGTAATTGAGCTGTGCTTGGGGAAACCAGCGGGCACCGGGCATGCGGTCGCCGTCCTCCAGAACCTCGGTGCCCATCTCGCCCACCACCCCGCAGAACTCCCATATCTTGGGCCAGAAACGGGTCGGCTGATCCACCGACCAGCGCCACAGGTCGGCGTAGCTGGTGTGGCCGGTCTCCCCGATGAGGGCGGCCATGGCGGTGGCGGCAGCCCGTTCGGGGGAAGGATGCCAGAGGGGATGGTTATCGACGGCGTAGGACATGGGGTCTCCTGTTGTTATTGGACCGCGGGAAAGGCCCATCATACTCAACAGGACGAAAGACGATTGTCTTCCAGACGACGAAGTGGCCAATCAGGCCGCGTTGGGGAAGCGGGCGGCGAGGTCGGTAGTGAGGGCCGGCAGGCTGCCGTCGGCGAGACGAAGATGGTCGTCGAGATGGCGCTCCGAGGCCGCCAGCAGGCGACCGTAGATATCCCGGCACAGGCTCCGGGCCTGGCGTCCCGGCCAGCGGTTGGGCAGCAGCTCCTCGGGCAGGTCCGGGTCCCGCAGGAGGAGGCGCCGGTAGTCGTGGATGAGGAGGATGCGCAGCAGGAAGGCGTCCTCGTCAGCCACTTCCGCGGTCTTCTCCAACTGGTCGAGGATGGGACGGTAGGCGGCGACGAAGCCGGCATAGGCTGCCACCAGTTCCTCCAGGTTCCAGGCGCGGCGCACCAGGTCGGCGGCGTCGGCGCAGCGGCCGGCCACGGACTCCGTCGCCAGCATGGGCATGAGCCCTTCCAGCCGGCCGGCGAAGCCCTCGACCTCCAGGGCGTCAAAAACTGCCTTGAGGTCGGCACCGGGATGGACGTAGCAGTCGGAACCCAGCATCCCGAAGCCCTGCCAGAACAGGGCGCGGTACAGCTTTTCCCGCTCCTTGGCGGAAGTTTCTCCGCCCACCGCCAGGATGAGGCGCCACTGCCCATCCCACTGGGGCGCCCGGGAGGCGTAGATGAGCCGGGAGGCCTCTTCGAAACGTTGGCGGCCGCTTTCGGTCAGGAGGTAATCGGCCCGGCGCCCCAAGCTTTCTGCCCGCAGCCACTCCGCCTTGGCGAGGCGGAAGACGGAAGTCCGCACCAGGCGCTCGGAAACGCCCAGGGGCTGCAGGAGACGGATGAGGCTGCCCAGCCAGATGCGCCCGCCCCGGGGCAGCACGGCGTCCCCGAAGACGGAGATGATCAGGGACCCGGCCCGCACCCGGCTTTCCTGCCGGAAGGATTCGATGCGGCGGGCGATGGGTTGGGGCATGGGGGCGGGAGGCTGGCCGGCGGGCGTGAAGCGCCGCATCTTATCCCAACTTGGCATCCGCCATCCCCTCCTGCCGGTATGATGGCGGCCGACTTGCTCATTCCAGCGGGAATCGGATGCACCTGTTCATCGATATCTCCTCCCACGGCTTCGGCCACCTGGCCATTACCGGCCCGGTCCTCAACGCCCTCGCCCAACGCTTCCCCGACCTGCGGCTGACCGTCCGCAGCGGACTGCCCACCGAGAAGCTCCGGCAGCGCATCCAGGCGCCCTTCCACCACATCCAGGCGGCCAGCGACTTCGGCTACCTCATGGTCAATGCGCTGGTGATCGATCATGCCGCCACCGCCGAGGCCTACCGGGACGCCCACGCCGATTGGGAGGCCCGGGTGGAGAAGGAAGCCACTTTCCTCACGGCCCTCGCCCCCGACTACGTCCTCACCAACGTCAGCTACCTGCCCCTGGCGGGCGCCGAGCGGGCCGGCATCCCGGCGGCCAGCCTCTGCTCCCTGAATTGGGCGGAGCTCTTCGCCCATTCCTACGGCCGGAAGCCCTGGGCGGCGCCCATCCACGTCCAGATGCTGGCCGCCTACCGCTCGGCCCGGGCCTTCCTGCGCACCACGCCGGGAATGCCCATGGCCGACCTGAGTAACGTGGTTACGGTTGGTCCCATCGCCAAGCTGGGGGAACAGCGCAACCTGGGATTGGGGAATGGGGTGCGGAGCGTCCTGGTGGCCTTGGGGGGCATCGACCACCGCCTGCCGGTGGAGAACTGGCCCCGCCACCCGAATCTGCGTTGGCTGGTGCCCGAGTCGTGGTGGGTGGAACACCCGGACGCGGCTCCCCTGGAATCCTTCAACCTTTCCTTCACCGATCTCCTCTGCTCGGTGGACGCGGTGCTCACCAAGCCCGGCTACGGCACGTTCACCGAGGCGGCCTGCAACGGCACGCCCGTTCTCTACCAGCGCCGGCAGGATTGGCCGGAGCAGAATTGCCTCATCGAGTGGCTGGAAGGAGAAGGTAACTGCCTGGAAGTGCCGGAAGACGCCATCACGGAAGGCCGCCTGGCCGACGCCCTGGCGGAACTGGCCGCCCAGCCCCGGAAGGCGCCCCCCGTGCCCGTGGGGGCGCAGGAGGCTGCGGACTTCCTGGCCGGGGAGATTACAGCGACTTGCAGCCGAAGCGCTTGAGAAGCTGGGCGGTTTCGCACACCGGCAGGCCCATGACCCCGGTGTAGCTGCCCGCCAGGTGCTCGACAAAGATGCCGGCCCGGCCCTGGATGCCGTAGGCGCCGGCCTTGTCCATGGGCTCGCCGGTCATGACGTAGTGGCGGATTTCCTCTTCGTCCAGTTCCCGGAAACGGACTTCGCTGGCGCTCAGCACGTATTCCGTCCGCCCCTGGAAATGCATGGCGACGCCGGTCAGCACCCGGTGGGTGTGGCCGGAAAGGCTGCGGAGGATGGCCTGCGCATCGGCTTCGTCCACCGGCTTGCCGATGATGCGGCCGTCCATTTCCAGGGTGGTGTCGGCGGACAGCACCGGCTGGGGAATGAGGCGGCGCATGGCCACCAGGTTCCAGCCGTGTTCGGCCTTGGCCCGAGCGACCCGTTCCACGTAGGCGAGGGCCTCCTCGCCCGGAAGGGGCGTTTCGTCCACTTCGGCATCGGCGCGCTGGCCGGTACGGAAGAAGATGGTGTCGAAGGAAACGCCGATCTGGTGCAGCAATTCGCGCCGGCGGGGACTGCGGGAAGCGAGGTAAATACGCATCATCCCTCTCGGTGGTAGGGGTGGTTCTTGAGGACGCTCATGGCCCGGTAGAGTTGCTCGCACAGGATGAGGCGGGCCAGGCCATGGGGCAGGGTCAGGCTGGACAGGCGGATGGTGTCGTCGGCCTGGGCCTTCAGCTCCTCATCCAGGCCGTCGGCGCCGCCGATGAGGAGCGCCGTGTCGCGCCCGTCCTGCATCCAGGCTTCCAGGCGGCGGGCAAGCTTCATGGTGGTGAGGTCGTCGCCCCGCTCATCGAGGACGACGATGCGGCAACCGGCCGGCAGGGCATCACGGATGCGGGCCTTTTCGGCCGCCAGCAGTTGTTCGCGGGTCTTGGATCCCCGGGGCTCCGGCTTGATTTCGACCACGGAGGTCGCCAGTTCCCGGGGCATGCGCTTGACGTATTCGGCGCAGCCGTCGTCCACCCAGTCCGGTTGGCGGTGGCCGACGGCCAGGACCGTCAGCTTCATGCCGCCGCGGCTTCGGCCTCACCGGCGGGCCGATGCCGGGACGGGGAGGCTTCCCACAGCTCTTCAAGGTTGTAGTAGTTGCGCACCGCCGGCTGCATGACATGCACGACGATGTCGCCCAGGTCCACCAGGACCCATTCGCCGTTGTCCTCGCCCTCGACGGAGACGACTTCGCCCCCGGCCTCGCGGACCTTTTCCTGGACATTGCGGGCAAGAGCCTTGACCTGGCGGTTGGAATCGCCGGAGGCGATCACAATGCGGTCGAACATGGCGGTGAGCTTGGTGGTGTTGATGACTTCGATGTCGCGGCCCTTGATGTCTTCCAGGGCGGATACGACGATTTTCTGCAGTTTGCGTACGTCCATCAGGTATTTCTATAAAGGCGATTGGTTTCAATATAGTCGAGGACCGCGCCCGGCAGCAAATAGCGGGGACTGCGGCCTTCGGCGAGGAGCTGCCGGATCTGGGTGGCGGAAATGGCCAGTTGGGTCATGGGAAAGGTGGCAATGCCCCCGGCCGGACGGTCTTCGAGGCCGGCCCTATCGACCCGGCGAGTCTCGAATTGTTCCGCCAGTTCCGCCGGCAGGCCGGAAGATTCCACCGGGAATCCGGGCCGGTGGGCGACGCCGATATGGGCCAGTTCGAACAGGTCCCGCCAGCGGTGCCAGGACGGAAGTCCGGCGAAGGCATCTGCTCCGACCAGAAGCAGCAAGGAACGTTCCCGGCCATATTCGGCTCGCAGACGCTCCAGGGTCGGCACCGTGTAGCTCGGGCGATCCGCTTCCACCTCAGAAGGATCGAGTTGGAAGGCCGGGTTGTCGCCGATGGCCAGTTGCACCATGTCCATGCGGTGGCGGGCGGTGACCCGGGGCGTTCCCCGGTGGGGAGGCTGGCCGGCGGGAATCCATAGGACGGCCGACAGGCCGAGGTGATCCATGGCCTCCTCGGCGAGCCGCAGATGGCCGAAATGGATGGGGTCGAAAGTTCCCCCGAAGATTCCCAGGGGCGAATTGTTACCCAAAGGCTCAGGCACTGTCGGAAATGGTAAACACGTCCCGGTAGCTGACGTAGAAACTGGCAAAGACCGTGGGCGCCACGGTCAGCACCATGGGGACAGTCACCAGGGAAACCAGGAAGTTCTGGGCGCCGGGGAAGATGGCGGCCGCCACCCCGAGGATCAGCCCGGGCCCGATGGCGACCACCAGGACCAGGGCCACGCTGTAGAGGAAAAAGGCGCGCCAGTTGAGCCAGCAGGCGACAAAGCTGAAGAACAGGGCCTTGAACACCGGCAGCCGGTGCCAGGCGGCCAGGACCGGGGCGTACCAGTAGGCCATCAACACCGGCACCAGGAGGGCCATGATGACGGCGAAGGGCAGGAGCAGGCGACCGCTGTCCAGGGTTTCCTGGTCGATGGGCTTGGAGGCCAACAGGGCGCCCATCAACTCACCGCCATCCACCAGGGCGGAGACGCCCACGATGCCCAGGGTGATGAGCAGGTAGAGCCCGCCCAGGGCGGTCAGGGTGCGGGGATTGTCCTTGAGGCTGCCGTAGAGGGTCTGGAGTCCCGCCACTTCGCCCCGCTCGATGTCCCGGCAGGCCTGCATGAGACCGACGGACAGCCCCGGGATGGCCAGGGAGGCGAGGATCGCCCCTAGGACGGGGATGACGTTGAGCAGCAGGACGGTGAACCAGTAGGAGATGACCAGCAGCACCAAGAGGGCCGGATTGCGGCGGAAGATGGCGAAACCGCCGGTAAGCCAGCGCCAGCCGGCGCCGGCGGGAAGGGTCTGGGCTCTCACGCTTCAGACCACCAGGAAGACATCGCGGTAGGAGGCGTAGAGCGCCCCCGACATGACCGGAATG
>JBLNBI010000182.1:0-5840 GCA_050259815.1 Actinomycetota bacterium
GGCCTGGGCTCCCCCGCGGCCCTCTACCTGGCCTCGGCCGGCATCGGGCGGATCACCCTGGCTGACGGCGACACCGTCGACCACACCAACCTCCAACGCCAGATTCTCCACACCACCGACCGGGTCGGCATGGCCAAGGCGGAATCCGGGCGCACCGCCCTGCACGCCATCAATCCCGAGGTCAACGTCGTTCCGCTGAAGGAACGATTGTCCGGCCCCGAGTTGGATGCCCTGGTCGCCGATGCCGACGTGGTCCTGGACTGCACCGACAATTTCGCCACCCGGCACGCCATCAACCGGGCCTGCGTCGCCCATCGCAAGCCCCTCGTCTCCGGCGCTGCCATCCGTTTCGACGGACAGGTGAGCGTTTACGACATGAGGCAGGACGACTCACCCTGTTACCACTGCCTCTTCCCCGAAGGCGAGGATGCCGAGGAAATCCGCTGCGCCGTCATGGGCGTCTTCGCCCCCCTCACCGGCATCGTCGGCACCATGCAGGCGGCGGAGGCCCTCAAGCTGGCAGCGGGAATCGGTGAAACCCTGACCGGGCGCCTCCTCCTCATCGACGCCCTGACCATGCAGTGGCGTACGGTGCGTTTCAAGAAGGACGCCGGCTGCCCGGTATGCAGCCCGTCCGGCCGCTAGATCACCCGATCAGACCTGGTATTTCCAAGCCTTGACAGGCCACGTCACGGCTGCAAGCCCATAGGGCCGCCTGCCTCTTTCCCGGCAGAATATGAAAATCAGGTATTTACCCTGCAATTTCTGAAGCTTTTAGGGTGATCACCTGCCCCCTATCCGGCATATCCCCATGGATTGGCGCACATACGCCAATCGCCGGAACCATTGCCCTTTGAAAATGCCCAATGGAAAGGCCATAAGGGGACGGCCTCGAGCAGCGAAATTATCCAGGGAGGATCCGACTCAACCGTAGGAGATCCGAAATGCATCGAAAGTTTACGAATAACGCCATTGGCATTGCAATGGCCATGACTTTGGGAACCCTGGCCGTCCCGAGCCAGGCCCAGGACAGCCCCAGCAGCACCATCGACACCCCGAGCCAGTCCGGGCCGGGCTACGAGGCCTCTGGACCATCGGACCTGCCGTACTACCTGCAGCGCCTCGACGACCGCTCCTGGGGGAACATGCCCCGTACCCAGCGCCGCGATCAGCCTCAACCCCGCGGCGCCCAGGGCCCGATTCGCTCTGACGGCAGCATGGGCAGAACCGGAGCACGCTGGCAAGGGCTCAAGGATTACATGCGCCAGCCAGTAGGGAACCGCGGCGAACTGGGCTTCCTGAACTGGAGGGAAACCAATACCGACACGCCCTGACCAGGCTGGCGCGGACTCGGGTGGGAGAGGGCACCATTGCGGTGCCCTTTTCTATTTCAGCCGGGCGAGAAAACGGATGTCCCTGCCGATCTGGCGGACATCGGAGATCGCCAGGGACGGCTTGCTGTCCAGGTCGTGGAGCTCGGGAAGGCCGAAGATACCTCGGGCGTCATGGCCCATCAGGCAGGGTGCCAAGTAGAGGAGAAGCTCGTCCACCAATTGTTCGCGCAGCAGCGAGCCGTTCAGCTTGTAGCCGGCCTCCACGTGCACCTCGTTCAAGCCCCGACGCCCCAGTTCAACCATCAATGCCGCCAGGTCGACCTTGCCGCCATTGCCCGGGAGCAGGACCACCTCGGCACCGCAAGCCTGCAATTGGGCAATCCGGTCGGATTTCTCCACCGCCGCGGCCACCAGGACCCTGCCGCCGTCCAGCAGTCGTGCCGAGGGAGACAGCTCCAGCCGGCTATCCACCACCACCCTTAGAGGCTGGCGGAACGTCTCCACGCCCCGTACGCTGAGTTGTGGGTCGTCATCCCTGACAGTGCCTATGCCGGTCAGGATGGCGCAGGCCCGGGCCCGCCAGCGATGGCCATCCTGGCGCGCCTCCGGACCGGTGATCCATTGGCTCCTGCCGTTGTTGAGAGCCGTCTTGCCGTCCAGGCTGGCTGCGGCCTTCAGGCGCACCCAGGGCCGGCCCCGGGTCATGCGGGAGACGAAGCCGATATTGAGTTCCCGGGCCTCGTTTTCCAGGAGGCCGGCAGCCGTCTCGATGCCGGCGGCGGCCAGTTTGGCCAGGCCTTTGCCGGCCACCAGGGGGTTCGGATCTTCCATTGCCGATACAACCCTCGCCACGCCGGCTGCCACCAGGGCGTCGGCACAGGGAGGCGTACGGCCATGGTGGCTGCAGGGCTCCAGGGTGACGTAGGCGGTCGCCCCTTTCACGTCCCGGCCCCGAGCCGCTGCATCGCGCAGCGCATGGACCTCGGCATGGGGTTCGCCGGCCTTCTCGTGCCAGCCTTCGCCGATGATCCGGCCATCCTTCACCAGCACGCAGCCCACCCGGGGATTGGGAGAGGTTGTGTACAGCCCCCGCTCGGCCAGGCGCAGGGCCCGCGCCATATGGTCGTGATCGGCGGCGGTGAAGATCACTGCTTCTTGGTGGGGGAAACTTCCCGGATAGCCCGGGAGAAGGCGTCCACGTCTTCGAAATTGCGGTAGACGGAGGCGAAGCGGATGTAAGCGACCTTGTCCAGCTTGCGGAGCTCCCGCATCACCAGTTCGCCCAGTTGCTGGGAGGTGACTTCCCGTTCGCCGGAAGACAGGAGTTTTTCCTCGATCTCGGCGACGGCCGCATCCACCGACTCGGTGGACACGGGGCGCTTCCTGAGCGCCAGGTCCAGGCTGGCCCGCAGCTTGTCCCGATTGAACTCGGTGCGGGAGCCGTTTTTCTTCACCACCTGGGGCAGGCGGATTTCCGCCCGCTCGTAGGTGGTGAAGCGCTTGTCGCAGGCATTGCACTTCCTGCGGCGCCGGACGATATCGCCCTCGTCGTTGACGCGGCTATCGGCGACCGCCGTATCGTCAGCACCGCAGAAAGGGCACTTCATTTAGGCGCCGTAGACCGGGAACTTCTTGCACAGCTCGGAAACCTTGGCGCGCACCTTGGCGGCCACAGCCTCGTCGTTCGGCGCGTCCAGGACGTCGGCGATCAAATGAGCGACCATCTCGGCCTCGATCTCGGTAAAGCCCCGGGTGGTCATGGCCGGCGAACCGATGCGGATGCCGGAGGTGACGAAGGGCTTCTGGGGGTCGTTGGGGATGCCGTTCTTGTTGACCGTGATGTGGGCGCGGCCCAGGGCGGCCTCGGCTTCCTTGCCGGTGAGGTTCTTGGGACGCAGGTCCACCAGGAAGACGTGGCTCTCGGTGCGGCCGGAGACGATGCGCAGGCCGCGCTCTTCGCCCAAGACCTTGGCCATGACGCGGGCGTTGTTGATCACCTGCTCCTGGTAGGCCTTGAACTCGGGGGAAGCGGCCTCCTTGAAGGCCACGGCCTTGGCGGCGATGACGTGCATCAGGGGGCCGCCCTGCAGACCCGGGAAGATGGCGGAATTGATGGCCTTCTCGTGCTCGGCCTTCATCAGGATGATGCCGCCGCGGGGACCGCGCAGGGTCTTGTGGGTGGTGGAGGTGACCACGTCGGCGTGGGGAACCGGGTTCGGGTAGAAGCCGGCGGCGATCAGGCCAGCGTAGTGGGCCATGTCCACCCAGAAGATGGCGCCGACTTCCTTGGCGATCTTGGCGAAGCGCTCGAAGTCGATGCGCAGGGCGTAGGCGGAGGCACCGGCGACGATGATCTTGGGCTTGTGCTCCCGGGCCAGGGCTTCCATCTTGTCGTAGTCGATCTCTTCCTTCTCATTGAGACCGTAGGCCACGACGTTGAACCACTTGCCGGACATGTTCAGCGGCATGCCGTGGGTCAGGTGGCCGCCTTCGGCGAGGCTCATGCCCATGATGGTGTCGCCGGGCTTGGCGAAGGCCATGAGGACGGCCTGGTTGGCTTGCGACCCGGAGTTGGCCTGGACGTTGGCGGCGTCGGCGCCGAAGAGCTTCTTCAGGCGGTCGATGGCCAGTTGCTCGGCCACATCCACGTGCTCGCAGCCGCCGTAGTAGCGCTTGCCGGGATAGCCCTCGGCATACTTGTTGGTGAGCTGGGAGCCCTGGGCTTCCATGACCGCCTTGCTCACGTAGTTTTCGGACGCGATCAGCTCGATGTGTTCTTCCTGGCGGCGATTCTCGGCCTCGATGGCCTGCCAGAGTTCGGAATCAACTTTTGCCAGGGTGTCTTTCGCGGAAAACATGGGGAATGCCTCAAGCCATTGAAAAGGGCGGTAATTTTATCATGACGGCAGCTCATCCAAGCTACCGGATTCGAGATGGGTAGTTTCACCCCAGGATTCGATGCGCCACCGGCCGTCGGCGCAGGCCAACCAGTTGAGGCCGGCATTCGGGATGAGGAAATCCCGAGGGGTGTCGAGGGGTTTTCCCCGCACGAAGCGGTTGGCGATATCCAGGACGCCGCCATGGAGCACCACGGCGATGTTCTCGCCCGGGTGGGCTACGGCCAGCGCCTTGAGCTTGCCGGTAACCCGCTCGAACATGGCATACAGGCTCTCACCGGTTTCGAAATCGTAGCCTGGATCGCGGGACTCATAGGCGGCGAAGCTCATTGGATGCTTTTCCTTCAATTCGCCGAAGGTCAGCCCCTCAAAGATGCCGTAACGCCGCTCCCGCAGTTCCGGCGCCGCCTGGGGCGCAAGGCCGATGGCCGCGCCGATGCGCTGGGCCGTGGTCCAGGCCCGGGACAGGTCGCTGCTGTAGAGGGCGGTGATGCCGGCCTTCTTCAGCCAGCGGCCGGCGGCGTCCGCCTGGCGCAGGCCGTTGTCGTTGAGGCCGATATCGATCTGCCCCTGGATGCGGCGCTGGGTGTTCCACTCCGTCTCGCCGTGCCGGACCAGGCAAAGCCTCGTGACGGAGGCCGACGCACTAGGGATTTCCATCATTTCGACCCTACTTTCTTCCATGTAAATTTCCGGAACCGGACCATAGAGGCCGTCCAGCCCCAAAGAAGCCCGGCATTTTATCAACCGAGGAGGACTTCCGTGACCCTTCTGCTCAAGCTCTCGCAGCTCATCGACGCGCTCAACGAGCGGGTCGGCAGGGCGGCGTTCTGGCTGGTGCTGGCCATGACCATCATCTGCGCCGGCAACGCCGTCGTACGCTTCGCCTTCAATTACAGCTCCAACGGGCTGCTGGAAATCCAGTGGTACCTGTTCGCCGCGGTCTTCCTCCTCTGTGCCGCGTATACCCTCCAGAAAAACGAGCACGTCCGCATCGACGTCGTCGCCGGACGCTTCTCCCCCAAGGGCCAAGCAGTCATCGACATCATCGGCACCCTGTTCTTCCTGCTGCCCATGGTGGTGCTGGTCCTCTCCCTCTCCATTCCCCTGGTCAAGGAGTCCTTCCATATCGGCGAAATGTCCGCCAACGCCGGCGGCCTCATCCGCTGGCCGGTGAAAGCCCTGCTGCCCATCGGCTTCACCCTCCTGGCCCTCCAGGGCGTTTCCGAACTGATCAAGCGCATCGCCTTCCTGGCCGGGCGAATCGATGACCCCAACGCCAAGGCAAAGGGCCCCAGCGCCGAAGAAGAGCTGGCCGCCGCCATCGCCGCCACCAAGGCCAAGGAGGACAAATAATGGAATGGGTCATCGCCAACATGGCGCCCCTGATGTTCGGGGCTCTCATCCTTTTCCTCCTCTTCGGCTACCCGGTAGCCTTCGCCCTGGCCGCCAACGGTATCGCCTTCGGCCTCCTCGGCATCGAACTCGGCCTTCTCCAGCCCCAGCTTTTCCAGGCCCTGCCGGAGCGCATCTTCGGCATCATGGCCAACGACACCCTGCTGGCCATCCCCTTCTTCACCTTCATGGGCCTCGTCCTTGAGCGATCAGG
>JBLNBI010000183.1:0-4720 GCA_050259815.1 Actinomycetota bacterium
CCATCATCGAAGCCCGCGGCCTGTCCTCCGCCGCTTCCGCTGCCAACGCCGCCATCGACCACGTCCGTGACTGGGTCCTCGGTTCCGACGACTGGGTCACCATGGGCGTGCCCTCCGACGGTTCCTACGGCATCCCCGCCGGCATCGTGTTCGGCTTCCCCTGCGAGTGCAAGGGCGGTTCCTACAGCATCATCAAGGGTCTGGAGATCGACGCCTACAGCCAGGAAAAGATCAACATCACCCTGAAGGAACTCACCGACGAAGCCGACGCCGTCAAGGGCATGCTGTAATCCCTGACCGGTAATCGCTTCATCGAAGGGCCGCGGTAAAATGCCGCGGCCTTTTTCTTTTCACCTCCCAGAATAACCATGCGCCATCCAGCCGAAGTCCTGTTCGCGGGCGAGAAGCCCTTCCCCATCCTGCCTGCCGTCGACCACTACGCCGGCTCCGAGAAGCTGATGAAGAAGGCCATCGAATTGCAGAAGCAGCTCGGTCCCATCTTCGACATCACCTGCGACTGCGAGGATGGCGCCCACGCCGGCGCCGAACAGGAACACGCCGAAATGGCCGCTGCCGTGATCATGGGCGAGGACAACCTGTTCAACCGGGTCGGCGCCCGCATCCACGACGTCACCCATCCCCACTGGCGCCAGGATCTGGAAATCCTGGTGAGCCGGGCCGGCTCCCGGCTGCCCTTCATCACCCTGCCCAAGCCCTGTTCCGCTGCCGACGTGGCGACCCAAATCCAGGCCCTGCGCGAGGTGGAAGCCCGTTGCGGCCTCACCCGCCCCATTCCCGTCCATGTGCTGATCGAAACCCACGGGGCGCTGCGGGAAGTCTGGGACATCGCCCGCCTGCCCGGCGTGGAAAGCCTGGATTTCGGCCTCATGGACTTCGTCTCGGGCCACCACGGCGCCATTCCCGGCAGCGCCATGAAGAGCCCCGGCCAGTTCGACCATCCCCTGGTGGCCCGGGCCAAGTGCGAGATTTCGGCCGCTGCCCTGGCCTGCGGCGTAGTGCCTTCCCACAACGTCACCACCGAATTGAAGGACATTGAGTACATCCGGAACGACGCCCGCCGGGCCCGCACGGAGTTCGGCTATCTGCGCATGTGGAGCATCCACCCCAACCAGATCGTTCCCATCGTGGAAGCCATGCGCCCCGACTTTTCCGAAGTCCAGGCCGCGGCGGAAATCCTCATCTCCGCCCAGGACAAGGGCTGGGGCCCCATCCAGCACGAGGGCAAGCTCCACGACCGGGCCTCCTACCGCTATTACTGGGAATTGCTGGAGCGCGCCCAGGTCACCGGCATGGACATCCCGGCCGACGCCAAGGCCCGCTTCTTTGGCTGAGACCCTGGAAGTGCTGTACCGCGACGAATGGCTCGTCGCGGTGCATAAGCCGTCGGGCCTCCTCGTCCACCGCTCTGAAATCGACCGCCACGAGACCCGCTTCGCCCTCCAGATCGTCCGGGACCAGATCGGCCGGCGGGTGTGGGCAACCCACCGGTTGGACAAGGGAACCTCCGGCGTCCTGCTTTTCGCCCTCGATCCCGACACCGCCCGCCTGGTGGGCCGCCAGTTCGAGGATGGCACCGTGGGAAAAAACTACTTGGCGGTAGTGCGAGGGCATCCGGCGGAAGCCGGGCTTATCGACCATGCCCTCACCCGCCAGCGGGACGACTACGAATTCGTGGGAGAACGGAGCAGCGTGGAAGCCCAGCCGGCCACCACCCGCTTCCGCCGCCTGGCCACGGTGGAACTGCCCTATCCCGTGGACCGCTACCCCACCAGCCGTTACGCCTTGGTGGAACTTGAGCCCCTGACCGGCCGCCGGCATCAGATCCGGCGCCATTTGAAGCACATTTCCCACCCGATCATCGGCGACGCCACCTACGGCAAGGGACGGCACAACCGGCTGTTCACCGAGCTGTTCGACAGCCGGCGTCTGCTGCTCGCCTGTACCCGCCTGTCCCTGCGGCATCCCCATCGGGACGAGGCCCTCACCATCGGGGCGCCCCTCGCCGCCGATTTCCAGGCGGTACTCTCCCGGCTTGGCTGGGCTGAACCGACTCAGTAGCCGATCGACCCTTCGATCTCTTCCAGGCGCTTCATTTCCCGCTCCACCTCGACGATATCCTCGCCGAGGGCATCCCGGGCGGAGACCATGCCCATGGGCTTGCCATCCTCGCCAACTACCGGCACGTGCCGGAATCCCCCTTCGGACATGAGGTAAAGGGCAAAGGACAACGGCCGGTCCGGGGAAATGGTCTGCACATCCGCCACCATCACGTCCGCCACCTTGGTCTTGTCCGGGTCCTTACCCTCCGCGAGGATCTTGTTGAGGGCATCCCGCTCGGTAAAGATGCCGGCCGTATGGCCGTGCTTGTCCAGCAGGAGCACCGCCCCGATACGATTGTCCGCCATCAGGCGGCAAGCGGCGCGCACAGTCATGTCCGGAGTGCCTGTGACGGCGGGACGGCCGGCGATGATGTCTCGAATCATTCTCTTGGACATATTTGTCTCCTTCCTGAGGTGATGGTCACGCAACGGGTAAGGCATATTCGACGACATTTTGTTCCGATCCACAACCACCCGGTAGCGGTCGCGCATTGACGCCGGCCGGTGGCGAAAATATGATTCCCGCCCCCGGACAGCACCGCTGTCCGCCAATCCGATCCCGCCAGCCCGCCATGTCCGCCCATTCCCTGATCGAACTCAAGGGAGCCATGCTCCCGGTCCTCTCCGTCATCCTGCGCAGCCTCGACATCGATGCGCTGAAAAAGGAGGCCCTGGACAAGTTCGGCGAGGAAGCCTTCTTCGACGGCGAACTGGCGGCCCTGGACCTGAGCGCCACCGATTACGACGCCCCGGCCCCGGACTGGGGCGCCCTCTGCCAGCTGTTCGCCCACTATGGCCTGCGGGTGGTCGGCATCCGCGGCGGCTCCCCCGAGCTGGCCGCCAGCGCCGAGAAAGCCGGATTGCCCCCCCTGTCCATCACCGACACGCCCCAACGGGCCGCTCCCCAGCGCCCGGCTCCCGAGCCCGCCCCGGCTCCCGCGCCGGTGGCCGAGAAGCCGGCTGAGCCCGCTCCCCCGGCCCCTCCTCCGCCGCCCGCAGCCAATACCCTGATCATCGACCGGCCGCTGCGCTCCGGCCAGCGAGTCTATGCCCGGGGCGGCGACGTCATCGTGCTGGCCGTGGTCAGCACCGGCGCCGAGGTCATCGCCGACGGCAGCATCCACGTCTACGCGCCGCTCCGGGGCCGCGCCCTGGCCGGCGCCAGCGGCGACACCAAGGCCCGCATCCTCACCACCCGCATGGAGGCCGAGCTGGTTTCCATCGCCGGCCTCTACCGCACCTTCGAGGACGGCGTCCCTGCCCAGCTGGCGGGCCAGCCGACCCAGGTCCGACTGACGGAGGAAGGCGAGAAGCTCAAGCTGGTGGTGGAACCCCTTTCCATCGGCTGAGAGGCCCCAGCAAGGCGGCGCAGCCGTGTAGAATGCCGCCCTTATTCAATTCCAATCTTTTCCGCTTTCGGGAGGCTCCTCCGTGACCCGCATCATTACAGTGACGTCCGGTAAAGGCGGCGTCGGCAAGACGACCACCAGCGCCAGTTTCTCTTCCGGCCTCGCTCTCCGGGGCTACAAGACCGTCGTGATCGACTTCGACGTCGGCCTGCGCAACCTGGACCTGATCATGGGCTGCGAGCGCCGGGTGGTGTACGACCTGATCAACGTCATCCACGGGGAAGCCACCCTGAACCAGGCCCTCATCAAGGACAAGCACTGCGACAACCTGTTCGTCCTTCCCGCCTCGCAAACCCGGGACAAGGACGCCCTGACCGAGGAAGGCGTGGAGAAGGTCCTCAAGGACCTGGAACACCTGGGCTTCGACTACATCGTTTGTGATTCGCCGGCCGGCATCGAGCACGGCGCGGTCATGGCCCTCACCTTCGCCGACGAGGCCGTCGTGGTCACCAATCCGGAAGTCTCTTCCGTCCGCGACTCGGACCGCATCCTGGGCATCATCCAGGCCAAGTCCCGCCGGGCGCTGAACGGCCAGGAGCCGGTCAAGGAGCACCTGCTGGTCACCCGCTACTCCCCCAAGCGGGTGGAAGACGGCGAGATGCTTTCCTACAAGGACATCCAGGAAATCCTGCGCATTCCCATCATCGGTGTCATTCCCGAGTCGGAAATCGTCCTGCATTCCTCCAACCAGGGCACCCCTGCCATCCACCAGAAGGAGACCGACGTCTCCGAAGCCTACCTGGACGTGGTGACCCGCTTCCTGGGCGAGGACAAGCCCCTGCGCTTCGTGGATTACGAAAAGCCGGGCCTCCTGAAGCGCCTGTTCGGAGGGAAGTGACATGTCCTGGCTCGAACGCCTGTTCGGCAACAAGCCCAAGTCGGCCCAGGTCGCCAAGGAGCGACTCCAGGTCATCATCGCCCGGGAGCGCAGCGACCAGAGCGGCCCCGCCGACTTCCTGCCGGCCCTCCAGCAGGAACTGGTGGCGGTGATTTCCAAGTACGTCCAGGTGAATCAGGACGACATCAAGGTTTCCCTGGAAAAGCAGGGCAACTACGAGGTACTGGAAGTCAATATCGTCCTGCCCGACGCAGGCCGCTAATCTTTTTTGGTCAGGGCGGCCGGCAGATCGGACTTGCCGAGGCGCAGGGCATCCTCGCCTCCCGCCGCCCGAGCCACCACCGCGTCCACCA
>JBLNBI010000184.1:0-8580 GCA_050259815.1 Actinomycetota bacterium
GCAGTTCGGCAGCGCCGATTCGGCCGATATCCTCCTGCAGCGAATCCAGGCTGCCGGGATTACGGCGAAGAGGATTGCGGCCGTGGATCGAGCCGGGCAGACCTGGTGGATCGTGGCTGCCGGCAACTACGGGCAGCCCGACGAGGCCCGGAGCGCCCGGGCCACGATGGCCAGGGAGGTGGGGGGAAGGGAGGGAATGCCGGTCATACTCCTGCCTGCCGGCTCCGCTTCCCCCGCGTCGGCGGGCGCTGCACCGAACGCCCAGGCGGCATCCGCGAAATCGTAAGAGGCCGACAGCCTTCAACCGAAGCGCCCTTGGCAGCGATGGGGACGCTGCCAGCCTGCCTCCCCATAGCCTTCCACGAAGCAGATCAGTACGTCGGCGAAGCCCTCCTCGCCGAAATAGACCCAGGCGGTTGCATCCTGCTTGTTCCGGGTAATGAACCAGAGAGCGTCGCCCCGGGCCAATCCCCAGCTTTCCACGCGGCGCACCAGCAGGTCGGCGCGCCCCTGGTCTTCCACCAGGGCGACGCGGATATGGGCTTCGCCCATGAGCGGGGTCTGATAGATGCGGGCCATGGATTTCCTTCAGTAGTTGCCACGTCGATGATATATGGGTAAAAATCCACCCATATTTTCTCCGGATCGGCCAGCATGGAACAGTCTTTGCCATTTCACATGGGCTTGCGGGATGACCGCCACATGGTCAGCGTCATCCGGCAGAACGGCCAGAGCCAGGTGCAACTGGGCGTTGCCTACCCGATGGACGGCGACCGGCGCTGCCGCATCATGGAGCAATGGGGCATCGCGGCCCGTTCGCCGCGGGAGGAAAGCCTCGACACCATCGACCTGCCCCTGGCCCAGCGCAGCCAAGCCATCCTGTTCTGGCAGGTTTCGCCGGCCTTGAGAGGGCCGCTTGCAACCGGGCAGGGCGGCACGGCGGGATCGCGGCTGATCGACAACCAGGCCGGCATGCTGGATCGCGCCCACCTGGGCACGGAACGTCAGCCGATGGCCGTGGATGCGCGGTTCGGGCTGCGGCAGGCCCATGGGAGCGTATCCCGCGGCAAGTAGCGCGCGGCCAAGTCATGCGCATCATTTGGCGCTCTTTTTCGACCCCGAAGAAGCGCCCATACCGATGCCGATGGACAGCCCTCCCTTGCCGACGTTGACGCTGCTGCCGCCGCCACCCATCTGCAGGCTCATGCCGAGCCCTCCCTTGCCGCCCATCTGAAGGCTCATATTCATTCCGCCGCCACTACTCTTGCCGCCGCCGTGGCCGCCCCGCAGATCGATCATCATCGACAGCCCGTTCTTCCCTGACTGAAGGGCGAGGCCGGGGCCGCTCGGGCCCTTGGCCCCCTGGAGTCCCAGGCTCATGGAAAAGCCGCCCTTGCCCTGCTGCATGCCCATGGCGAAACCCGAATGCCCACCGCTGGAGATATCCAGGGAAAACTTGTGGTTCTTGCCGAAGCTCTCCATCTTGAAGTGGGAACCGTGCTCGTCCTGGCTCGCCATGACGCCGAACCCCTGCTTGATGCTTCCGTCCTTACCCAGGGTCTTGCTGCCGAAGGCGAACTGGCTGCCCTTGTCGTCCTGCCGGAAGGCCGAGAAGCTCTGCTGCCGGCGGTCGGCGCTGCTGGTGAACTCGGCGAAGGAACGAAAACCGTTGGCCTGGGGGCGCGGGCCGGATGTTCCGTGGCCCTGGCGCCGGTCGTCGAAGCCGGGATTTCCCGCCATGGGCTGATGCCATCCGGCGTCGTACTTGGCCAGCATGCCGCGGGTTTCGCGTTCGTTATCCGACACGGGTTTCCTTTAGTGAGCGGTAGGGCAACGGGAAGGCATCGCCGCCTACTTGCTGGGGAAGTGTTGAGCGACCGACCAGGAGACGCCACCCGCATTCCCCTTGCCGACTTCGCTGCGGACGGTGGCCTGGTCGGAAGGGGAATTGAGGGTGACCGTCGTGTTCTGGACGCGGGATGTCGTGTAAGTCCCCCCGCTCTTGACGACGGAGGTTCCGATGTCCTTGCCCAGGGCAACCGGCTGCTTGAATGACGCACTGCCCTTGAACGCCCCGACCATCGGCTCATCACCTGGCTTCAGGGCAGCGGCCTGGGCCCTGGCCAGCCGTTCCGACTCATTGAACGCCGCGAAGCTGTCGAACCGCGACGAGCTCTTTGTCGGGGCGCCGGAAGGGATGCCGAGGATGGTGCCGTGATCGATGCGCTCCCTCAGGGCAGTGGTGGAAAGCATGGGGTCATGCTTGCCCAGGTGCCCGACGCCATCGGGAGTCACCCGGAACAGGGCATGTCCGCCGGATGCGTTCTCGCTCAGCACCGCCTTGGTCGCCTCCCGGTGTTCTTCGTACGAGCCGAATTTGGTCTTGGCCCAGTGGGGATCGGTGGGGGTGAAGACGGTATTGGTGAAACTGCTCTTCCCCGGCGCAAATTCGGTGACTCCCGGCTTGAAACCCCAGGATGGATCGACAATCGGCGTCGAGCCTCCATAGGTGTTCGTCGGGACGGTAGGGCCGGTAGCGATGAAGACCGTCCCATCCGGCTTGCCGCCTTCCTCGTATTTCCTGGCGATTTCCTCGCGCTTCTTCTGGATGCGCTCAAGGTTGAAGGAAGGCGCCGGTGGCGTATCCGACCGGGCAGGCGGCAATTGCGCAGACTGTTCGGCGACGGCCTGCCGCTTGGCGAGGAATTCCTGCTTGGCCGTATTGGGATGGAAGGTCCCTTCGCCCATCAGGACAAAGCGTTTGCTGTCGTCACTCATGATTACTCCTCCCTTGGTTGTCTTGCCTTGGTTTTCAATGGACTGCCTGCAACACGATGGCCGGCCGGGTGCTGGATGCCATGGCGCCCATCAGCCAATGCAACTCTTCGGCAATCCGGCCGCGGTCGGCCGCCGGGCCGCGGCGGTAGAACATCTCGTCGTCGGGGGCGGCGGCGCTTACCTGGATGTCTTCGAACCCCAGCTTTTCCAGCGCGCGGCGGGAGGGGGTGTTGTAGTCGTACACCTTGGCGTAGCAGGTATGCAGCCCATGGCGCTCGGCTGCCGTGGCCAGCAGCAGCCGAACCGCCCGGGGACCATAGCCCTGGCCCTGGAAGTCCGGGCCGAACCAGTAGTAGAAGAAGCCGATGCCGCCGTGCATGATCAGGCTGACGCTGCCGATGAAGCCCCATTTACGATGGATGACGGCGCCGATCCACTGGTCGCCGCTGCGGTAGATGTTGTCCAGCCAGTCGTGCCACTGGGCATCGGTCTGGAATGCCGGCAGGCAGCAGCGTTCGGCGATGGTGGGGTCGTAGTACTGCCAGGCGAAGTCAGACAGGTGGTGGTGGCCCATGGGCTCCAGCAGCAGTTCGTCGTCGCCCCAGTCGTGGCCGTCCGTCCAGCCGTAGCTGATGCGGAAGTCAGCCCAGGAGCAAAGCGTCCGATAGCTCGCCGCCAGTACCGCAGAATCGGGTTGCGCCAACTGGGCGGCGATCAACACTTCGAAAGCTCTGTCCAGGTCCCCGCAACGGCAATGAGCGTCGCTTAAGCATGCTGCTTCCTCTGGAGGCAGGGAGCGTTGGCGCAATAGCATATCGCCCACCTCTGCCGCCAACGGCCAATCGCTCCAGCGTACTGCTAGGTTCCACAGGCTACGCTGTGCTTCTTGCCTTAATGCCCAGCTCTGGCGGGACCACAGGCGCCGAATTGCTTCCAGCCAACGGGTCCGTTCTTCGGGGGGCAACTCTTCGGAGCCGGCATAGACGGTCTCCAGATGCCGGTCCCATGCCATGCAGGACCACTGCGCCGCTTCAAGGTCGTGCCAAATTGCCGCCAACTGGCACACCACGGTGTCAGCGGAGACGAGAGTAGCGACGTCGAGGCCGAGGGTACTCATGAGAGTTGGAGTTGGATCGCGGGGATAGCTTCTACATTACTTCCCGTTGGTGTTCGGTCGGCCAGTAGCGCTGGAGAGGCCGGGAGATTGGGACTGGCTGCCGCTTGCAGCACGAATGGAACTGGAGGAACTAGAAAGGCTGGTGAAATTGGACGGGTTGGTGCTCGTCAAGCGAGTGGCAGTGGAAGAAGTGGAAAAACTGTGAAAGCTCGACGAACTGCTGCTCGCTGCTTGACTGGAGGAGCTAGAAAGGCTGCTGAAATTGGACAGGTTGGTGCTCGTCGGGCCAGTGGCAGAGGAAGGAGTGGGAAAGCTGGAGAAACTCGACGAACTGGTGCTTCCTACTTGAGAAGAGGAACTAGAGGAACTGCTAAGGGAATTCTGATAGATCTGTAAATGCAGCGCTCTGAGACTTTGTGATTTGTCCGATCTTGTGCTGACTGCGGTATGGTTCGTCTTAGAGTAGTGATATGAAGAATGTGGGTCAGATACATTACTCGGGGTGTAGTGCGACTCGGTAAAGCTGCCTGTTCTATATCTGGTTCTGACGATATCTATGTTGGGAGGGGTCTCGTTAGTCTTTTCGTGGTTGGCGATGTCAGATCGACTTAGTTGTTGTTTTAGTTGATCTACGCCGACTTTTTTCATTTTATAGTTGTCGATGCCGGTCTCTCGGCATATTCCGTAAGGGGTGCCGCTGCTCATATTGTTTCTCCTTCGTTATTCTTGGGTCGGACAAATAATTAGTTGCTGGTGGATTCAGCAATCCCCAACACCTCGAAAATGCTCAACTGCCCCCCGAACCTCACAAACACCTCGTGATACAGCTCGGAGGTATTCAAATTCCCCCACTCCACCGCCCGCTTCACCAGATAGGGCGCCGGGCTGTGGGGCTCCACGCGCATCAGGAAATCGGCTGCCGCCGCCAGTCGGGCATAGGCATCGGTCCGGTCGCGGATCGGCCCCTGATCGTAGCTCCCGCCATCGCTGCCGCCGTCTCCACCCATGCCGCCCCCGCCGCCACCGGCGTTCCCACCGCTTCCGTCATCAGCCTTCTCCGGCTTGTCGGCGCCGCCGGCCGCTGCCGATAGCCGTACCCCCCGCTTGTAAAGCTCCGCCGCCACCAGGGCTTGGATCTGCTCCAGCAGGCCGGCCAGGGCGTTGAGGCTGGGGGCGTCCTTGTCATGGTCATCGCCCCACAGCCGGTCCAAGGTCGAGGTCAGGGTCTCGATGCTCTCCAGGGCTTCGGCCAACTTGCGGTAGAGCGCCATATGCGCTTCCGTCGGCGTGCCCGCCATGGCGGTGGCGAACTCGTTGAGGCCGGGGCCGTCCAGTTGCAGGTCCGGACGGTTGCCGTGGGCGGCCTTGATCTGTTCGTTGCGCTTGGCCTGCTCCCAGTCCGCCCAGTGGTATTCCTGGCCTCGCCCACAGGCGGTGACGGGGATCTGGCGGATGGCCGGGAGCAGCTTGTCGTTCGCCCAGTCCAGGATGTTGGCCCGGTACTCGGCGTCCCCTCCATCCATCTGGGGATGGAGCTCCTGCCAATAGGCGTTGCACAGCTCGTCCATCAGCAGGATGCAGGAAGCGATGCCATCGAAGCCGCTCAGGTTGATCTGAGCCTCCAGCAGCCAGGCCGCCAGTTGCAGGTCCTTGCTCTTGCTGGCGATGGCATGGACCGCGATGTCGCTGACCTTGCGCCAGTCGGCGCGCTTCAATTCATAGGTCCAGGCCCCCTGGGGCAGGGTCGGGTCGTCCTCCCGGCGGGCCTCCTTGATGGCGCTGTAGACGCCATTGCCGCGTACCGACTTGCCTGTGGGCTGTTCGGGGGCGATGGGGGTGAGGAGGGCATCCCAGGGGACGCCCAGTTGGCTTGCGAAAAAATTCTGCGCTTTCTTGGTCAATTCGGTACGCATGGCGGTCACCAGAGCAGGGGGGCTTTATTGGGAAAGGCAGGCAGGCGCAGAGGCGCCGCCGCCTGGTTCTTGGGATCGGTGCTGGCCAGGGCCACGGTCAGATGGGCACGGGCGGTGTTGACCTGGCCCGGGGCCGGCCCGACCTTCTGGCTGCTGACGGGGATGTTCAATTCGATGCCGACCCGGTTGCCGTCCAGGCTTTCATCCGTCCGGCTGCGGTGGCCGGCGATGAAGCGCAGCAGCGCCCAGTCGCCCATGCTGACGAAGGAGGCCACATTGCCGTCCACCTGCATGTCGTTCTGCTGGGGATCGGCCACCGGGCGGAAGCGGGACTGGTTGGCCCATTCCAACTCCAGCAGCAGCATTTCGCCGGATTTCCAGTCGAGGGTGGTAGTGCCGTTGGGGAAGCTGGCCAGGTTGATGCCGGAAGACAGGCGCCAGGAAACGATCTGCTCGGCGCCGGTAGCGGGGCGCGGCTGGGCATGGAAACCGATATTGGCCCGCAGGGGCAGGGGAGCGTCGCCGGCGGTGAGGTAGCTGCGGAAGAACAGCGCCGACTTGTCCAGGCTATCGATGAACTGGCGGACGCTCTGCCAGCGGCTGTCGTGCTTGTCGCCCAGGTTGGCCAGCGCGTCCCGCAGGATCTCCCGTTGGCTGTCGAAGTCGGCGAAGAAGCTCCGGACCATGGCCGGGGAGGCATCCTGCCCCGACAGGGGGCCAAAGGGGAAGCGTCCCGCCAGTTCTCGGTTGAACCGGTTGGCCAGATTGCGGTACTGGGCGTAAATCTCCGCCTCGCGCCGGTTGTTGCAGCGCCAGCCCGCGTCCTTCTGCAGGAAGCGGCGCCGCTCCGAAAAGAGATCGTTCCCCGCGGTTTCGGCCTGGTAGCTTGCCAGGGTCTTGCCGCAACTGTCGAAGCGCAGGTCGGCAAGCTGCTTGAGGAAGTAATTTTCCAGGTGGGCCACCTGGCCGTTGGGCTCCTTGAACTGCACGTAGCGCCGCAATTCGCTCAGGGTGTTGTCCCAGTAGGCCTGGCTCTGGTTGTTGGCCTGCTTGGAATCGTCCACCGCCTCGCCGTTCTTCAGGAAGGCAACGAAGGGCGCCGCGTAGTTGGCGAGGACCAGGCTGCGCTGCAACTGCCGGGACAGGTAGTCCTTGGTTTCGGCGGAACTGCCCAGGGTATAGACCGGGCCATTGCCCTCCTTGTCGCCCCCGGGCTGGTAGAGGCGGCTTTCCTCCGCCAGGGCGTCGGCCCTTAGCAGCACCCGGGCGGCGAAGTTGCGGGCGCATTGGTTGATGCGGTTGGCGCTGTCGTTGAAGCCCAGCTGCCGGTAGAGGTCGAGGGTCCGCACCAGGGGATCCACCACCTTGGCGAAATCGCCGCTGCGCTGGGCCAGTTCCTGGTCGCCCCCGGACAGGGCATCGGTCCGCACCTGGGCCAGGATGCCGGTCGTGGGGGACGGAATCTGTCCCTGGGACAGGATTTGGTCCAGCACTGTCTGCAATTGCCGGCGGGCCAGCCTGTCGTACAGGGGGCGCTTGCCTTCCGCGGCCAGGGCATCGGCGCCCTGCAGGCGGGCGAAGGCCTGGTAGTCGCGGATATAGCGGTTGGCTTCGTCCAGGGCCTGGGGACGCCAGCCCGCCCCGTCGGACAGGCATTCGAAGACTTCCCGGGGCTGCAGTTGCATGAAGTCCTGCGCTGCCAACTGCCGCATCCCCCGCAACTCGCTGTCGATGGCCGGCGGGATGGCATAGACGCTGCCGCGCTTTTCGAACAGGTTGCCGTAGGGGGGCAGTTCCAGGGCGGCCAGCCGCGCCATGGCCGGGTCGTAACAGGTGTCCGGCTGGAAGCGGTTGATGGCCGCCTGGATCTTGGGGGGATAGTCGAAATCCGCCAGGGCCTTGAGCTTGGTGCCGATGGCGGTGCCGAAGGCCCGGCAGGGGTTCTGATCCCGGTTGGAGGCGAGCCAGTTCTTGCCGACCCAGACGAGCCAGCGGTCGAATTCGGTCAGGGTTCCCAGCACCGGAGCCTGCTCGTCCTTGATGCGCTGGACCAGGGACCTGCCCTGATCCAGGGTGCGTACCGTGGTCTTGAACAGATTGCCGGTCATGTCCCCGATATGGCCGGCGACGGCCTCCTTGAACTCCTTCTCGTCCTTGTCCAGGACGAGCCGGTGCGAATATTCCAGCTTGGTTAGGACTTGGGCGTAAGTGGGGGCGTCGTCCTTGTCCCGGATCGGCAAGCCCTCGCCATACACATAGCGCATCAGGCCATCCAGGAGGGCCAACTGCTCGGCCATCCGCTCGACGGAAGCCGTCCTGGAAATCCGGTCGAAGGCCCGCCGGTGGCGTTCGAAGGCTTCCGCCTCGGCCAGGTAGCGATCCAGGACGTCCTTGGCCCCGTCCACCGCCTCGCCGCCGACGCCGGCCTTGTCTGCCTCCGCCGGGCCGGCCAGCAGGGCCTGGGCTCTCTGCTCCAGGTGGCATTGGAGGCTGGGCATGATGACATTCTTGAAGGCGCTTTCCGAAATCTGCAGGGCGCTGTTCTGCATGATGCGGGAGTCGAACCAGGAGGCCGGGATCAGCAGGTATTGCAGATCGGTGTCGGCTTCGCTGATCTCATCCAGCAGCTTGAATACCGTGGCCTTGTCCTGGCAGGTTTCGCCGTGGCCGGTGTTCTGCTTGATGGTGGCCAGGGCCGAGGACAGGGCCTGGGTCTTGCGGTCCAGCTGGTAGGAAGCGCTGGCCAGGGTCAGGGCGAGGGCGGCGAAGCCC
>JBLNBI010000185.1:0-3054 GCA_050259815.1 Actinomycetota bacterium
ACATGGTGGTCACCAACCCGGATCACCGGAAGCACGCCGAGGAAATCTGGCAGTTGCCGGAAGGCACCCTGCCGGACAAGATCGGCCTCCACGCTGTCGCCCAGAGCCGCGCCCTCAAGGACGGCAAGCTCAAGGTGTACTGGACCAGCACCACCAACAACATGCAGGCCGGCCCCAACATCAACGAGGAAATCTACCCGGGCTGGCGCAACCCCGCCGCCTTCGTGGTGGTGTCCGACGCCTACCCCACCGTCTCCGCCCTGGCCGCCGACCTCATCCTGCCCTCCGCCATGTGGACCGAGAAGGAAGGCGCCTACGGCAACGCCGAGCGCCGCACCCAGTTCTGGCGCCAGCAGGTCAAGGCCCCCGGCGAGGCCCGCTCCGACCTGTGGCAATACCTGGAATTTTCCAAGCGCTTCAAGGTGGAGGAAGTCTGGCCCGCCGAACTGATCGCCAAGAAGCCGGAATACAAGGGCAAGACCCTGTTCGACATCCTCTACGCCAACAAGGTGGTGAACAAATTCCCGAAGGCCGAGGTGGCCAAGGTGAACGAGCATGCCATCCCCGGCTACCACAACGAGGAATCGGAAGCCTACGGCTTCTACGTCCAGAAGGGCCTGTTCGAGGAATACGCCAGCTTCGGCCGGGGCCACGGCCACGATCTGGCCCCCTTCGACACCTACCACAAGGCCCGCGGCCTGCGCTGGCCGGTGGTGGATGGCAAGGAGACCCTGTGGCGCTTCCGGGAAGGCTACGACCCCTACGTCAAGGCCGGCGAGGAAGTTAAGTTCTACGGCCACAAGGATGGCAAGGCAGTGATCTTCGCCCTGCCCTACCAGGATCCCCCGGAAATGCCGGACAAGGACTTCGACCTGTGGCTGTGTACCGGCCGCGTGCTGGAACACTGGCACACCGGCTCCATGACCCGCCGGGTGCCGGAGCTGCACCGGGCCGTCCCCGAGGCGGTGGTGTTCATGAACCCGGACGACGCCAAGGCCCGCGGTATCCAGCGGGGCATGAAGGTGAAGGTGATGTCCCGCCGGGGCGAGATCCAGCTGCGGGTGGAAACCAAGGGCCGCAACAAGCCCCCCGTGGGCCTGGTGTTCATCCCCTTCTTCGACGAAGGCAAACTGGTGAACAAGCTCACCCTGGACGCCACCTGTCCGATTTCCAAGGAAACGGACTTCAAGAAGTGCGCCGTCAAGGTGGTGCGCGCCTAAGGCTCACCAGGAAGGCAGACGACCATGACCCGCCCCTCCGAAACCCCGCTGCCGCGAGAGACCGGCGACGCCCCCGCATCCCGGGCGCGCCGGACTTTCCTGGCGGGCGTGGCCGGCGCGGCGGGGAGCGGTTGCCTGCTCGCCCTGGGAGCTGCCCTCCACGCCGGCCAGGCTTCCGCCCTGCCGGCCCAGGCTCTGCGCCCCCCCGGCGCCCTGGCGGAGGACCGTTTTTTGGGCGCCTGCGTGCGCTGCGGGCTCTGCGTCCGCGACTGCCCCTACAACACCCTGAAGCTCTCGCTTCCCGGCGACAAGGTTGCCGTCGGGACGCCTTATTTCACCGCCCGGGATGTTCCCTGCGAAATGTGCGAGGACATCCCCTGCGTCAAGGCCTGCCCCACGGTTGCCCTGGACAAGCAGCTCACCGACATTGCCAAGGCCCGCATGGGCCTGGCCGTCCTCATCGACCAGGAAAGCTGCCTCAATTTCCTCGGACTGCGCTGCGACGTCTGCTACCGGGTCTGCCCGGTGATCGACAAGGCCATCACCCTGGAGAAGCGCCACAATCCCCGCTCGGATCGGCACGCCATGCTGCTGCCCACCGTCCATTCGGACCATTGCACCGGCTGCGGCAAGTGCGAGAAGTCCTGCGTCCTGCCGGAACCGGCCATCAAGGTGCTGCCGGCCAAGGTGGCCCAGGGCCGCCTGCCGGAGCACTACCGCAAGGGCTGGGAGGAAAAGGAAAAGCACGGCGGTTCCCTCATCGGCGACCAGGTCCAGATGCCCGTCCGGGGCCTGGACGACAAGATCCCGCCCGCCCCCGACCAGGGCGGCGCCGGCGGCCTCAATTCCGGGTGGAAGCCGTGAGTGCCCGGTTCAATCGCCCCGGGCAGGAAGCCATCGCCGCCAAGGGCTGGCTGCGGGCCCACCTGTGGCTCATCCTGCGCCGCCTCTGCCAGGCGTCCATCCTCGCCCTCTTCCTGGCCGGCCCCCTGCTCGGGGTCTGGATCGTGAAGGGAAACCTCTCATCCAGCCTCACCCTCGGGGTCCTGCCCCTGACCGATCCCTACCTGCTGCTCCAGTCCCTGGCGGCGGGGATGGTCCCGGCCGGGACGGCGCTCCTGGGCGCCGGCATCGTCGTCGCCTTCTACCTGCTGGTGGGCGGCCGGGTGTTCTGCGCCTGGGTCTGCCCCATGAACGTGGTCACCGACGCCGCCGCCTGGGCCCGCCGCAGGCTAGGCCTCAAGTCAGGCCGCCAGCCCCACCCGAATACCCGCTACTGGCTGCTGGGCGGCACCCTGGCCGCCGCCCTGGCGACCGGGACCATCGCCTGGGAATGGGTGAATCCCGTGTCCATGATCCAGCGGGGCCTCATCTTCGGCATGGGGGCCGGCGCCTTCCTGATCCTGGCGGTCTTCCTCTACGACCTGCTGGTGGCGACCCGGGGTTGGTGCGGCCACCTGTGCCCCACCGGCGCCTTCTACGGCCTCCTCGGCAGAACAGCCCTCCTGCGGGTCGCCGCTCCCCGGCGCCAAGCCTGCAACGACTGCATGGACTGCTTCGCCGTGTGTCCCGAACCCCATGTCATCCGCCCCGCTTTGAAGCAGGCCGGGCAGACCAGCCCCGTTATCTACAGCAGTGATTGCACCACTTGCGGCCGATGCATCGACGTGTGCGGCCAGCAGGTCTTCAAATTAACCCATCGGTTAGATCAAAGGAGTTCATTATGAAAACAACGAGCCGCATTCTCCTGGCCTTCGCCTTGGTAGGCCAGCTGATGGCCAGCAGCATGCCCGGATTCGCAGCCGATGGCGGTCTCCCGACCCTGCGCGGCGCC
>JBLNBI010000186.1:0-13497 GCA_050259815.1 Actinomycetota bacterium
TGGATAAGGTCGGGATACTTGCCGTAAGCTCTTGTCCCAGCGGGATAAACAGGTGTCCGCCTACTTTTTGTGCAACGGGTCGGGGCCGGAGGCCAGGCGATGGGCCCAGCGGGTGGTTTCCGGCAGGCGGTAGCGGGTCAGTGTCCGCATCACCCAATGCAATGCAGTTTCCAGGCAGATGCGGTGGCCGGGGGAAATATAGAGGGGAGCGATCCCGACCCGGCTGCGCAGGACGGCGCCGATGGTTTCCCCCTTGTCCACCAGGGGCGTCCACTCGCCGCGGCCCTCGGGCACCGGGCCGTGGCGTCCGGTAAGCCGGCTTTTCCCGACGCCGATGCTGGGGAAGTCGGCGACTAGCCCCAGGTGGCTGGCGATGCCGATGCGTCGCGGATGGGCGATGCCCTGGCCATCCACGAGGAGAAGGTCCGGACGGGTCGTCAACGCAGCCAACGCATCCAGGATGGCCGGGATTTCCCGGAAGGACAGCAGCCCTGGGATGTAGGGGAACTCGGTGGGGCGGCGGGCGATGGCGTGGTCGACGAGTTGTAGGGTCTCGGCGTCGAGGACCGCCACGGCGGCCCGGGTAATGGTCCCGTCCGCCTCGAAGCCCACGTCCACCCCGGCGATGTGCCGGACTTCCCCGAGCCGGTCGGTGAGTTCTATCCGGCTGGCCAGGGTTTTCTGGAGGGCGATGGCTTCAGCCGGGGTCAAGGTCAGTGGGTCTTCTTGCGGGATCGGGTCTGCTTTGGAGGCGCCGCCAGGAGCTGGGTTTCAAGAAGTTCGGCCGGGACCGGCTTGGAGAAGAGGAAGCCCTGGATGTAGTCGCAGTTCAGCTTGACCAGTTCTTCCCGCTGGGATTGCAATTCCACCCCTTCGGCGATGACGATCAGGCGCAGGCTGTGGGCCAGGGTCATGATGCCGGTGACGATGGCGACGGCGTCGGCATCCTCGGGAATATCCTTGATGAAGGAGCGGTCGATCTTGAGATAGTCGGCCGGCAGGTGCTTGAGATAGGCCAGGGACGAGTAGCCGGTGCCGAAGTCGTCGATGGAGATGCGCACCCCCAGGGCCCGCAGGCTGTGAAGGATGCTGGCCGGATCCCGTGCCTGCTCCATGAGCACGCTTTCGGTGATCTCCAGAACCAGCACGTCCGGCGGCAGGCCGCTGTCCTTCAGGGCGGTAAGGACCACGTCGCAGAGATCGTCCTGTTCAAGCTGTTTGGCGGACAGGTTCACCGCCACCCGCTCCAGGGGAAGGCCGTTGTCAAGCCAGGCCTTGGTCTGGAAGCAGGCGGTACGCAGCACCCGCTCGCCCAGGGGAAGGATGAGGCCGGTTTCCTCGGCCACCGGGATGAATTCCACCGGCGAGACGATGCCCCGGATGGGGTGGCGCCAGCGTACCAGGGATTCCACGCTGCTGATGATGCCGGTGCGGGCATCCACCACCGGCTGGTAGAAGACCGTGATTTCGTCTCGCTCCAGGGCGCGGCGCAGGGCGGTCTCCATCTGCACCCGCTCGGCGATGGCCGATTCCATGGTGGCTTCGTAGTAGGAGAAGCCGGCGCGGGTCTGCTTGGCGCGGTACATGGCCGTGTCGGCATGGCGCAGCAGGGTGCTCACGTCGGTGCCGTCGGTGGGGTAGACGGAAATGCCGATGCTGGCGGTAACGAAGATTTCCTGCCCGTCGATTTCCAGGGGGGCGGAAACCGTGCGGCAGATATTCTGGGCGACGCTGCCTGCCACGCCGGGGTTGGGGATGTCTTCCAGGAGGATGGTGAATTCGTCGCCCCCCAGGCGGGCGACGCAATCGTCGTTGCGCACGCAGCCCTTGATGCGCTGGGCCATGGCCATGAGCAGACGGTCGCCCACCTCGTGTCCGAGGGTGTCGTTCACGTACTTGAAGCGGTCCAGGTCCAGGAACAGCACGGCGAACATGCCGTTGCGGGTGGCCGTCCGTTCCAGGGATCGGTTGATCTGGTCGAGGAACAGGGAGCGGTTGGGAAGCCCGGTGAGGGTGTCGTTGTAGGCCAGCTGGCGGACATGCCGTTCGGCCCGGGTAGCGTCGATGATGCGCCTTACCCGCTGGTTCACCACCGACAGGTGGATGGGCTTGGGGATGAAGTCGCTGGCGCCGGCCTCGAAGGCCCGCTCGATGGATTCCCGGTCCTCCAGGGCGGTGATCATGAGGACCGGAATGTCCTGCCACAGGGGGTGTTTCTTGAGGGCCGAGCATGCAGTGAAGCCATCCATGACCGGCATCAGGGCATCCATCAGGATGGCGTCGGCAGAGCAGTTCTCGAGCCAGGCCAGGGCTTCGTCCCCGTCGGTGGCTTCGGCCACCCGGAAACCGCTGCGCCGCAGGACATGGCGCAGGGCAGAGCGGGTGCTGCGGTCGTCATCCACCACCAGGACCAGGGGGGCATCCTCAGACACTTCAGGCTCACCGTTTTCCTCGGCGGTCGTCAGGTGGGTGGAAAGGGCCGGCTCCACGAGGGCGAATTCCGTCCGCAGCCGCGTCACCAGTTCGCCCGTTTCGGCCAGGGCGCCGGCTTCGGCGTGGAGTTCGATTTCCTTGGCCAGGCCGGCGACGGCATTGGCGCCCAGGTTGCCCGCGGCGCCCTTGATGATGTGGGCGACCTGGCGCAGGGCGCCGGAATCCCCTTGGGCCACGGCCGAATCCATTTCCACCAGGTAACCCGGCATGTCCTCCAGGAAGGGGCGGATCGCTTCCCCAAGGGACTCGCCCAGGGCTTCCCGCAGGCGTTCCAGGACACTGGAATCGAGGGGCTGCATCTCTACGGGATCGGCAGGTGGCGGCTCCTCCGGAGCGGTGCCGGTCCAGTGGAGCCAGCGCTGCAGCTTGGCGGCCAGGGCCTGGAGGGTCAGGGGCTTGGGCAGGTGGTCGTCCATGCCCGCCGCCAGGCATTTCTCGATATCGACGGCCTGGGTATTGGCGGTCATGGCGATGATGGGGATACGGGCGCCGGTGATCGCTTCCTGCTGGCGGATGGCGGCGGTGGCCTGGTAGCCGTCGGTGACGGGCATGTTGCAGTCCATCAGGACCAGATCCCAGCCACCCTTCTGCCAGGCGGTGATGGCTTCGCTGCCATTCTCGGCGAAGTCGCTGGTGCAGCCCAGGAGACGGAGCATGCCGGCGGCCACGACCCGGTTGGTCTGGTTGTCCTCGACGATGAGGACGTGGCCCCGCTGGCTGGTCGTCTCGGCGGACGACGCGGTGGCCTTGATGACGGCCGGGGCGGCCGGGATGCAGGGAACGGTAAACCAGAACCGGCTGCCCCGGCCCAGTTCGCTTTCCACCCCGATTTCGCCGCCCAGCATATGCACCAGCTGCTTGCAGATGGCGAGGCCGAGTCCGCTGCCGCCGAAACGGCGGGTGGTGGAGGTGTCGGCCTGGGTGAAGGAATCGAAGATGGATTCCAGATGCTCCGGCGCAATCCCGATGCCGGTGTCGGTAACGTTGAAAAGCAGATCGCCGGACGGGGCGAGGTCGACACTTATCGCTACCTGTCCCCGCTCGGTGAATTTGATGGCGTTGCCCAGGAGATTGGTCAGGATCTGGCGTATGCGCGCCGGATCACCGAGGAGGCGGAGGGGGATTGTCGGCGCCAGGGTGGTGACCAGGTCGATTTCCTTGGCGGCGGCCGGGGCTCGCACGACATTCAGGGTGCTGTCGATGAGCGGGGCAAGCTCGAAATCGGACCGCTCGGCCTCCATGCGGCCGGCTTCCAGCCGGGAAAAGTCCAGGATGTTGTTGATCAGCTCCAGCAGGTACTGGGAGGAGTCCCAGGCCAGTTCGAGGAGCTGGCGCTGATCGCTGCTCATGGAGCCGGTCTTCAGCATGTCCAGGGTGCCGATGACGCCGTTGAGAGGCGTCCGGATTTCGTGGCTGACGGTGGCGGCGAAGTCGGCCTTGAGCTTGGCGAACCGGAGTGCGCTGTCCCGGGCGGTGCGCAGTTCGGCTTCCCGCTCCTCCAGGGCGCTCATCATGCTGTTGAAGGCATGGGCCATGTGGGACAGGTCCCTGGGGCCGGAGAGCTTGGCCCGCAGGCCGCTTTCTCCAGCTTCGGCCCGGGCCATGGTTTCGGACAGGTCCACCAGGGGACGGGTCAGCCGGCGCACCAATACCCGCAGGGCGGCCAGGAAGACGATGGCAAACAGCAGGCCGGTGGCGAAATTGACCAGGAAAACCTCACGCATCAGCCGGGCCAGGGTAGCCTTGCTCTGGCTGACCCGGACGAAGCCCAGGACCATTTCCTTGCGCTCGGTCATCTCGAAGGGGGAGTCGCCGCCGGACTGGGTGAGGACCGGCGCCACGAAACGCCAGCCGGTATCGTCTTCGTTCTCCAGGTAGGCTTCGCGGCTGGCGACGATGGGGGGCGAGGGGAGGCCGGTGGTCGGGGACAGGCCCCGGGTCACCAGGAGCCGGCCATCGGCGTGGTGCAGTTCGATGCGGATGACATCCGGAAAGGACAGGGTGGCGGTAACAGCCTCCTCGACGTTCTCGGCGGATCCGAAGATCAAGGCCAGGCGGCTCTGGGAGGCCAGGCTGCTGGCGATGCGCTGTCCCTGGAGGATCTGGGTGGCCCGGATTTGGCGGCTGCTCTGCCAGGCGGTGGTCATGGCAGCGAGGAGGGAAACCCCGAAGACGCAGATGGCTGCCAGGATCGCCAACTGCCGGTGGAAGGTGGTGGTGCGGAAGCGCTGGGCGAGTTTCCGGAGCTTTTCCATGGCCGCTATTGCTCCGGGAAGAGCAGATCGAAGCTCTGCTGTTGGGAATTGGAGATGCGCAGCCCGAGGTGCCCGGCCGTACGCACGTTGAGTGCGGCCATGACATCCCGCAGGGGCAGGACGCCGCGGGGCTGGGAACCGCCGGAAGCGACGCCCAGGGCGGACACCGCCAGGTTGCGGCCCAGTTCCATGTTGTTGGGGTAGAGGGAGAAGAGGACGCCGCGCTTGACGTGGGCGACGCTGCTGGAAAAAACGGGAATGCTCTTGTTCCAGGATTCCTGCAGCACCAGTGGCAAAACCGTGGATTCGTCCACGGTGGTGCTGTCCTGAGGCAGCCACAGGGCATCGTGCTTGCCGTCGGCGTTTGCGAAGAAATCCTGGTACAGGCGGACGGCGGTCTTCAGATCGCCGGCTTCCTGAGCCAGCAATTCGATGCCGTTATTGCGGGCCGCGTCCCGGGCAAGGCGAATGAGCCATCCGTTCTGCTGGGGATCGAAGGCCACGAACACCCGCCGGGTGGTCGGGGAAATCAACTTCAGCTTAGAGAACAGCAGGGCGGGGTCCGGCGCCAGACTGAGCACCTGGGCGGAGCGCCCTTCGGACTCGGGAACGGAGACGACGCCGCTGGCTACGACGCCGATATCCTTGTCCAGGGTACCGGCGGCCTTGAGCCCGTTGCGCCCGAGGGCGATGACCACCTTGATTTCCTGGCGCTTCAGTTCCCCGGACAGGGCTTGGGGATTCAGATTGCTGCCGACGGCGTAGCTGGCCACCTTGGCCCGGGCCTTGTCTTCGATGCCCTCGATGATCTTGGTAAAGACGCTGCGGTAGGGTTCGCCGATATCGGGGTAGATCACCGCGATGGCACTCGCGCCGCCGGCCGCCGCCAGCCGTAGCGGGCTGCCGAGGGCATTGTTTGCCAGGAGCAGTTGGGAGGCGAAGTGGCTGGACTGGCGATTGTCCAACTCCAGGCGAATGACCTCGACATTGGGCAGGGCTTCCATGCTGGCGATCATGCGCTCGAAGGCATGGGGCAGCGGCTCGTCGCTTTCGGCGTAGAGGACGGCGATGCGACTGGGTTCGGCGGTAGCCGCCCAGGCTACGCCACAGGCCGAGACGACGAGGAGGGACAGGACCAATCGTCGGAGAAGACTCATAAAATCAGGCTTGACCGATTGGCAAGGGGGTGAAAGAAGTAACCTGCCAGGCGAGGAGCTGCGCCGGTGATGTCTGCAACATCGTTTGTCCGGAGTGACGATGACATCGGCAATTATAGGCGTTGTCGAGTGTGAAGCATGTCAACATCCCCACTGCTTCCGATGATGCACGGCATATTTCCGCAGAGAATTTTCATCGGATTACATTCTGTAGATTGCCTGCAGCCAGAAATTGCGGCCAGCCTGGGGCAGGTCGCCTGGAATGAGACTGGTCGGCAAGGTGGGGTTGGCGGCCGGCGCGGCTGAATAGGCGCTGGGTTCGCGGACATCGGCGTTGAAAAGGTTGCGGATCGATGCGGCGAAATCCCACTTGTTCTTGGCTGGCGTTGTGCGCAGCGTGAGGTCGAGGGTGGTGTAATCCCTAATCTGCGGGCGGGTGTCCCCATACGCTCGGTTCCGGTCGAATACGGCATTCATCTGGGTGCTGAGCTGCCAGCCGGTCGCCATCAGCCAGTCGGCCCGGGCATAGACCGTATGGTGGGGAGCGTAGCCAGGGTCATGATCCGTTACCCTGCTAACGGAGCGCTGGAAGGCGTAATGGGAAGTCACTCGCCAGTCACGGCTGATGTCCCAGATGGCCTCCAGCTCCATCCCGTGGCCGTCCTGGATGCCCGAGTTCTGATAGGTAGTGCCGGCCAGCCGTATGATGTCCTTCATCGTGTACTTGTACACGTTCAGGTTGATTTCCGCATTCGACTGGGGCTTCCAGGACAGGGCGGCTTCCAGGGTCTGGATGGTTTCCGGTTGGAGACCCGGGTTGCCGTTGGCAACAGGATTGATGCTGTAGAGTTCGACGAAGGCCGGGGCGCGGAACGCCCGGCCGTACATCAACTTGGCGGTCAGGTCGTAGGTTGCTTCCCACACCAGTGCCGCACGGGGATTAGTGGTGCCGCCGAAATCGGAATACATGTCACGGCGTATGCCGGCCGTCAGAGTCCAGTCCTTGGCAAATTTCCACTCGTCCTGGACGTAGGCGTAAGTGACCTCCCGGTCGTGGGGCCGAATGTGGGGCTGGATGGCGGTGTAGTCCGTTACCGGCCCAGTGTAGGTGACGCTTCCATTGGGGTTGATGGTGAAGTTCTTGTAGGTGCGGGCCGCGTAGAGGCTCAGGTTGTCGTGGCCGATGCCGAAACGCAGATTGTGGGAATTGAAACCCGTGTAATTGGCGAAGGCGGACATCCGATAATTCCGTTCCCACTGGTTTGGTCCGCCGATCTGACCAGCCGGGAAAGTTGCAGCTCCGAGGCGAGCTCCCGGGGGCAGCAACATCAGGTTGTCCGGGAAGGTGTATGCGTAGTGATGGTAGCTGGCCGAAAAGCCTGCTCCCCAATCCTGGGCGAGCGACGGATCGTTCCAGGAAAGGTCGGTCAGGATTGACTCCGGGCGGGCTCCGGCGCCAGCGACGAGGGCCGAATTCGTGCCCGTGCCGAAGCCGATGTGGTCTCGCCGACTGTAGTTGCTGCGCAGGCGCCAATTGCCGTAGCTGAGATTGATATTTCCGTCGATGGCGTCATAACTGGTGTCGGTATCGCCGGGGGCCATGCTGGCATGGGTATTGAAACGGACATCATTACGGGTCTGGGCGTCGGCATTGATATTGCGCTTGAAGCCCTCGCTGCCTCCGACGCGCAGGTAAGCAGCCACGTCGATCGGACCGATCTTGCCGCCGTGTTGGGTCCAACTGTCCCAGGTGTTGAACGAGCCGGCGCGCACGCCGACTTCGGTGCCATCAATCTCCGCTGCGCTCTTGGTGATTATGTTGATCACGCCGGCGTATGCATCGGCGCCGTACAGTGCCGAACCCGGACCTCGGATGACCTCGATCCGGGAGATGTTGTCTACCGGGAGGGCTCGCCAGGAAGCTACCTTGTCGCCCTGGTATATGTTGTTGAAAGGCACACCGTTCAGGAGGACCAGCACCTGTGCGGTAATCGGGCTACCGGTACCGATGCCGCGCATGAGGTGGAGGGATGCATTGCGCCCCGTAGTACGGCCAACGTAAAGGCCAGGTACGGCTCGGAGGGCGTCGTCGACCTCCAGGGCGCCCATGCCGGCGATGTCCCGGGCGGTGATGACGGTCGCCACGGAGGGGGCTGATTTAAGAGACTGCTGCTGACCCGTTGCGATGGAGACCAGATTCTTGTCGCCATAGGCCAGGGCTAGGTCTTCTTCTTCCATTTCGGATTGGGCAACTGCTCCTAATGCCCACGTGGTGCCAATTGCCAACGCCAACCAGCGCAACTTAAGCATGTTATCCCCCTTAGTGAATTTATTTTTTATTACGTCGGCTTAGCGCGAAGCGTAGGCCAATTCCAGCGATGAGGCAACGATGGTGCGGCGTCTGCGACTTATGGGGTTTGATGGTCAGGGATGTTTATCTCAACTCTTTTATCCCCATGCGATTCTTTCGGCTTATGGAGTCCAATTGCACCGCAGCCGGGGGCCGAGCCTTTCCATTATGGCTGCGACGCTGTCCGAAACCGTTGTCCGGCCTGTGTCGAGGGTCAGTTCCGGATTCTCGGGAGGTTCGTAGGGGGCCGAGATGCCCGTGAAGTCGGGAATCGTGCCTTCCCGAGCTTTTCGGTAGAGCCCCTTGGGGTCGCGCTGTTCGCACACTCCGATGTCTGTACAAAGGTAGGTCTCGAGGAAATGTTCGCTGCCGATGATTTCCCGGGCAGCACCCCGGTCCTGCCGATAGGGGGAAATGAAGGCGGCAATCACGAACAGCCCGGCGTCGTTGAAGAGCCGCGCCACTTCGGCGATGCGGCGGATATTCTCCGTCCTGTCCTCAGCCGAGAATCCCAGGTCCCGATTGAGGCCATGGCGGACGTTATCGCCATCCAGTACGTAGGCCGCACGTCCCCGGTCGATCAATTCCTTTTCCAGGGCGAAGGCCAGAGTGGATTTTCCGGATCCGGACAGCCCGGTGAGCCATACCGTGGCCGGCTGCTGGCCCAAGGTGCACCATCGGGCGGTAGGGGACACCAATCCGCGATGGCGTTGGATGTTGCTGCTGGTGTGATGCTCCAGGTCGGTGAGGGCGTGGTGGGCACTGTAGTGGGGCATGCCGTTTCCTTTGTTCAGGCAATCGCGTGGCTACCGCTTTTCATGGGGAATGCCATATTTTTCCCGGACGAACGTCATGCGCTCATCCACCTCGGCCGCACTGGTGCCGAAATCCTCCAGGGAATAGCGGTGGCTGCCATGATGGCCTTTGCTGTCGGCCAACCAGGTGCGTTGGGCGGCCTCGGCGGCTGGTGTGAACTCCATGCCGGCAAAATCGTAGATCCGCTTCATTTGCCCCTGCCAATCCCGATTCATGTCTTCGTAATAGACATCGATTTGCTGAGTGGACGGGATATCTTCGCGGATCTTCATGCAGCGGCGGGCCATCCGCTCGCAAAAATCCATCCAGACTTCCCGGGTCTTGGCGCGGCAGGGGCCATCGGTGTGCTGCACGGCATAGTGCCAGACGAGGGACATGATCGAACCGACCGTCTTGATGGGGTCCCGGTGGGTGAATACTAGTCGGGCGTCGGGAAATACCCGGAGGAGGATATCCAGGTCGAGCATGTGCTGGGGATTCTTCAATATCCAGGGCTTGTCCTCGGGGACACCCCGGGACCATGAAATCAGCTTCATCAGCTCCGCCATGTGGCGATAGGCGAATTCCTTGTCGGCATCCAGGAACCAGCGGTAGTACGAGGGGACGTGGTAGGCGCCGATAAGGGAAAAGCTGCTGAAGGCATGGTTGAGGAGAAGCATCTCCTCTTCGGGCCAGTCAGCCTTCATGGGGTGGGCCAGGAATGCCCCCGGATAGGTTTCCTCGAGGCCGGCGAGCATGGAATCGACCTCCTGGTGGCGGAGCGCCTTTCCTCGGTCGGGCTGCGCACGCCGGGGAGAGGGGTTCATGCCTTCCCAGGTTGTCAGGTACTGGAGGCGGCAATCCGTGGCGAGCAGATGCTGGAGACGGGTGGTGCCGGAGCGGTGCGGGCCGACGATGATGAGAGGGGGGGCGATTTTCCGCCTCAGGATTTCAGGATGCGATGTGAAACAGTCCTGAGCCCAGAGGCGGTTCCTTAGGGAGCGGAGGACCCGCAGGCGGGCGTTGAGGCGACCGAAGGGATTGAGTTCGGCCTCCGTTTCCGCCGACTCCAGAAAAGTTTCCAGGGCCGGCCGGAAGCTCTCGTCGCCAAAATGTTCGAGACCGGTTTCCTGGCGGGCGGTGGATATCAGGTTGTCCTGCGAGAGATCGATGGTCAGCCCTCGGTCGCGGGCATCCCGGTTGTATTGCCGGGTGATGGAGCTGTGGTAATGGGTGCTGGGCAGTTGGTCCATGGGTGGAAGGACGAGGAAATGGGGGAACGGTTACCGAATCCAGGGCCTTTTCTGAAGACCCTTGTAGGCGATGCCGGTGCAGGGAGTGGGGAAAAGCGTGCCCTCCGTATTCTCGGAAGCTTCCATCCAGCAGGGGGCCATGCCGGCAAGCACAATAGGGAAGCGGAAAAGGTGCCACTCCCGTAGCGAGAATCCAAGGTCGGCAGCCAGAGCGGCAACCAAGCCGGCGTAATTCATCTTGAGGTTCTGCTTGCCGAGTTCCTGGACCAGAATGTCCTGGGTCTCGAAGGCAAGCTTCAGATGCTTGCCGTCTCCGAGTTCCAGGGAGCGGGATAACTCGATTAGCCAGGGTAGTCGCTCGTCCTGGGCATTGATCGGTCGGCCAAAACCATAGATGTAACCTGATTCCAGCTTTCGCAAGATGAATTCACGCAAGGTCTCGCCGGCGGCGACTGCCTGGGCTGCGCGCATGAAGAAGGCCATGGCCTTCAGGCTGGGGCCTGCACCGTAAACCTGTGCCTCGGTCACTGCCTGGGCGCCGGCAAGTCCCAATATCGGCGTACTGCGGGCGCTTCCCGCCAAGCCGGCGACACGGTTGTTCCAAAGGCGCGCATCGGGGTAGCTGGTCATCACCCAGATGCCGTGCAGCAGCCTGATTTCCCGGTCGGAGAATCTACGGCCGGTAATCCCTAGAAGGTAAAGTTCGAGCCAGTCGGAATCGCGCAGATCCTTGTGCAGATCATGGCCGCGGAACACGGCCCGGGTGCCGGGCCAGCAGGCGCCGACCTCGGTGCGCAGGATGCCGGCGTGGGCGGCGAGGAGTTCCGGGCCCTTCACGGCTTTTCCGATATGGCCGGGTCGTCCGTCAATTCGACGGAGTAGAAGGGAAATTGCTTGAAGCCGCCGGCTTCCTGTTCCAGGGCGTGGGCGGCCGCCCCCGGCAGGCGCAGAAGAAGGTAGAGCATTTCGCCTTCGGCCGGCGTGAAACCTAGGTCGCAAAGGGCAGCGGCGGCCACGCCTGAGATCTCCAGAGGGAGTCCGATCTCCTTCTCGACTTCTTCCCGATGGGCCGCCAGCCAACCCAACCGGTCCGATGCGCGTTCGGTGGCGCCTAGGGATGCCAGCGTCTCCAGCAACTGGCGGACGATGGTGGCCGTAGACACGCCGTGGGGATCGAAGCCCGCCGCCCTTTTCTGGTCCGGCCAGATGTCCGTGGCTTCGCCGTCGAAATTCGCCACCGCTTCCGGCCAGCCAGCCAGTCTGTCGCCGACGGCCTGCCACGCTTCCATGGCGGCGAAGACGTCCCGCGCACCCCGGTACCGTCCGGCGCCCACCGATAGCGCGGCGATCAGGGATGCCGCAGCCGTGGAGCCGCCGACCCCGCCGCACATGGCGGCGTGGATGGATGGGTCCCGGGGTCCGGGATTGGCCAGGGCGACGGCGAGGGCTTCGAGCATGTCGAGGGCAGCCGGTCCGGGCAGATCATCCCGGAAGAGCAGGAAGAGCATCTCGACCCAGCGGGCCTTTCCGACCATCTGGCCGAATACGTCGTAGCCCCGGCAATAGGCGGCGCGAGTGGCGAAGGGGTTGTCGGGTTCCGGCTCTTCGTGCCAGATGCGGGTATTGATGGGCGGCAAATCGGCAGCCATGTCCGGCTCTTAGATATCCGTACCCAGAATCTGCATCCGCAGGTTGATCGGAGGCACTTCCTCCGGATCGATATGGACGTCGATCAGGGATGGCCCCTTCTTGGCGCAGATGGCGTCGATGTCCAGGCGGGCCATGTCCTCCGGCGAGCGGACGGTATAGCCGTCGGCCCCCATGGCTCGGGCCATGGCGGCGAAGTCGGTGGGGGGGAGCTCGAAGGCGATGGGCTCGGCCTTGGCGAGGCGCTGGCCATGCTTGACCATGCCCAGGGCACGGTCGTTCAGCACCACGAAGATTACGGTCAGATTTTCGGCAACGGCCGCCGAAATTTCCTGGCCGTTCATGAGCATGCTGCCGTCACCGGTGATGCACACCACCGGCACATCCGGAGCCCCCACTGCGGTGCCCAACGCGCCGCCGATGGCCCACCCCATGGGGGCGAAATCCATGGTCAGGCGCAGCCAGCCGCCGTAGGTCTGGCGCCGGCCGCTGTCCTGGCGCCGGGCGGCCCCGAGGATGCGGCGTTCCTGGCGGCGCCGGTCCACCGGATGCAGGTAATGGATGGACCAGGCGACGCTGTTGCCGGCGTCCGCCAGGAAACGGGTGGAAGGGGGAAAACGGTGTCCCAATTCGTGCATCAGGCGCTGCGGGGTGATGGGCGTGGCCGGGCTCTCGAACTTGTCCGGGGCGTCGAGCATGGCGTCGGGTTCCCAGGCGGGGAGCGCTGTGTCTCCCCCGGTTTTCCCCACCTTCCGGCTCAGCTCGACCAGGTGCCCGAACACGGCCAGGATGCGACCATGGACGTGGAGGGCCGCCATAGGCGAGCGGGCCAGGTGATCGGTAGATTCGTCGATATGCACCAGCCGGCGGTTGAGGATGGCGTCGCTCCAGCCGCTGCTGGTCCATTCGTTCATGCTTGTGCCGATGGCGAGGATCAGGTCCACCGACTCGTCCTCCAGGCATTCCCGGGCAGAACGGTGGCCGGCAAAGCCGAAGACGCCCCGGAAGAGCGGGTGGCGCGGGCTGACCAGCCCCTTGCCGTCCGGGGTGGTGACGAAGGGAATCCCGTGGGCCACGGCGAATTGCAGGATGGCGCCGATCGCTTCGCCGCACCAGCCGCCGATGACCATGCGGATTTTCTTGGCCCGCTGGACCATGCCGTGCAGTTCTTCGATGGCCTCCTCATCCACCAGGGAGAGGGGGCGGATCTTGCCGCTCAGGTCGTAGGAGGGCAGGGGGACCGGGCTGGCACTCTTGAGGATGTCCAGGGGAATGCTCAGGTGGGCAGGGCCCCGGGGGGCGCGGATGGCCCGTTGCAGGGCGGTGGTCAGTTTGGACTCGATCTGTTCCGGGTGGGAGACCAGGGAGTTGAAGCGGGTGCAGTGACGGAACATGCCCAGGGCGTTGACCCCGGTGCAGGAAGATTCCTGGAGGGCTCGCCGGCCGAAGGAAGGCAGGGATGGCTGGCCGGTGAGGACCAGCATGGGAATACTGTTGTCGTAGGCGCAGGCGACGCCGGTGATGAGGTTGGTGGCGCCGGGGCCGGA
>JBLNBI010000187.1:0-11092 GCA_050259815.1 Actinomycetota bacterium
CCTCCGTGAAGCGCCGGGAGGCCTCGCCCACCAGGGTAATGCGCCGGGTCGTCCGGTAGACCCAGAGGCCCATGGATATCCATTGGGCGGAGAACAGGGCGGCGAGGGCTACCGCGACGCCCAGGGCCAATTCCCCGTAGGTGAACAGGCTGACCATTTGCCGGTGGATGAGCAACTCGGGGCTATCGGGGTCCCGGCTGTCCCACGGGAAGGCATCCTGCATGTAGGTGATGCCGCCGTCCTCCAGGAGTCCGGAGGCGGGGAGGACGTGTCCGGGGGGAATGGGCTCGGTCATGGAGGTGGCGACTACCTCTCCCTGCCAGCGCAGGAAAAGGTGGGTGTTGAATCCGGCGAGTTGGCCCAGCAGCGGGTTGTCCAGGGGGCGCATGAGGACGACGTGGCCCATGCCGCCGGCCCCCAGCCACATGGGCTGCACGTAGTAGCGATAGAGGGTGTCGGTGCGCCGGTCGAAGTGCCAGCTGATGTCCGGGGTGGGGAGGAACACCTTGGGGGTCGATTCCCGGGCAAGGCCGGATGCATATTGGACCCGGCCGTCAAGGTCCGTCATCAGCAGGGTGGGGAAGAATTCGTCGTTGTTCTGGCTGGACAGGTAGCTGCTCAGTCGGGTCCAGCGGTCGTCGGGGTTTTCCAGGAGGCGGGCGAATTCGAGGCGGCTCTTGTAGCGTACCGCTGCTTCGGCCCAGCGCCGCTCCCGGTCCCGGATCACTTCGGACAGATGTTCGGCCGCCTGCCGCACTTCCTGCCAGGCGGCTTTCTCCTGGGTGGAGTGGAGAATCCAGATGGCCATCAGGCCGGCAATCAGGATGGCTCCCGCCAAGCTGCGCAGCAGGCGGACGGATGCCTGGTAAAGAAGGGGCGTCCTGACTCGGCTGCGCCCCGTTTCCATCAGGCTTCCCCGGTGGCCGGAAGGTGCGGATGGATGGTCACGGCTGTTCCCCTTCCGTCGCCAAGGTGGGGGAGGGGGCCGGCTGCCGGGCGTTCCTGACCCAGTCCACCATTCGGTCGGGCGGCATGGGGCGGGCGATGCCGTAACCCTGGGCGAGGACGCAGCCGACGGCCAGGAGCTGCCGGCTGTGGGCTTCGGTTTCCACCCCCTCGGCGATCACCTGGCGGTTGAAGGCCTTGGCCAGCCCCAGGATGCCCTTGACGATGGCCAGGTCGTCGGCGTCCTGAAGGATGTCCCGGACGAACATCTGGTCGATCTTGATGACGTTGGTCGGCAATTGCTTGAGGTAGGCGAGGGAGGAATAGCCCGTGCCGAAGTCGTCCAGGGCCACCGAGACGCCCAGGGACTGGCAGTCGGCGATCACTGAACGGGCGTGCTCCAGGTTGGCCAGGGCGCTGGATTCCAGGATTTCCAGCTCCAGGAAATGGGGCGGCACCGTGTCGTAGGTGTTCAGGGCGGCCTGGATGCGTTCCGCGAAATCGCTCTTCAGGAGGTGCTTGCCGGCGATATTGACGCTCACCGGGATGTCCAGCCCCAGGTCCCGCCACGCGGCGGATTGGCGCAGGGCCTCGTTCACGGTCCATTCGCCGATATCGATGATGAGGTCGGACTGGTCGGCCAGGGGCAGGAATTCGATGGGGGAGAGGAGCCCCCGCTCCGGGTGGTTCCAGCGGATCAGGGCCTCGGTGCCGATCACCCGGCCAGTGAGGAGATGGACTTTGGGCTGGTAGTAGAGGACCAGCTCTCCCCGGTCCAGGGCCTGGCTCAGGCGCTGGGTTTCCTGGTGGAAGCGCTGGACCTGCCGGTCCCACTCGCTGTCGAAGAAGTGGTAGCGCCGGCGGCCGCTCTGCTTGGCGGTATAGAGGGCTTCGGAAGCGTGCCGGAGGAGGGTGTCCGGGTCGGCGTCGTCGTCCGGGAAGACCGTGACGCCGATGCTGGCGGCGGTGTCGATGAGTTGGCCGCCGACTTCGAACGGCGCAGCCAGGGCCTCCAGGATGGCGGAAAGGCTGGTGTGCAGCTCTTCCATGCCGTCGTTCACCAGGACCAGGAGGGCGAACTCGTCGCCCCCCAGGCGGGCGACGGTCTCTTCGGACTTGGCGATCTCCCGCAGCCGCTTGCCCATCTCCACCAGGCAGTCGTCCCCGACGGCCGCGCCGTGGGCTTGGTTGATGGCCCGGAAATAGTCGAGATCGAGGACGCACACCGCCAGCTTGTTACCCCGGTGCCGGGCATGGGCCATTTCCTGGTAGAGGCGGTCGGTGAGCAGCGCCCGGTTGGGCAGGTCGGTGAGGGGGTCGTAGTTGGCCTGGCGCTCCAGTTTCCGCTGGATGTCCCGCAACTGGCTGATGTCGCTGAACACCGCCACGTAATTGGCCGGCCTGCCGGCTTCGTCCCTCACCAGGGAGATGCTGAGCAGCTCGATGTAGATTTCGCCGTTCTTGCGCCGGTTCCAGATTTCACCCTGCCAATGGCCTTCCTTCTGCAGGGCGCCCCACATGGCCCGGTAGAACTCCACGTCGTGGATATTCGACTTCAGGATGCTCATTTTCTGGCCGATCACCTCGCTCCGGCTGTAGCCGGTGATGCGGGTGAAGGCCCGGTTGGCCTCAAGGGCATGGGCGTCCAGGTCGGTCACGACAATGCCTTCCCGGGCGTTCTGGAAGGCGCTGTCGGCCAGGAGAAGCCGGGCCCGGGCGGAATGGCGCTCGGTGGTGTCGTCCGAGATGGCGATCAGTACGGGGGGCTGGCCGCTCTGGTACAGGAGGCTGAAACGGATATCCGCCGGGTAGCCGCTGCCGTCCCGCCGCTGGTGCCGGGTGTCGATGGCCAGGGTAGGCTTGAGTTGCGCCAGCAGGGTGTTGCAGGCCCGCTCCACGGCGGCGTGTTCGGAGGCGGGAAGAAGTTGCAGGAAAGAGGTTTGCAGCAATTCTTCCCGGGAGTACCCGAAGTCCCGTTCCGAAGTGGAATTGACGTCCAGGATCTGCCAGGTCTCGGGGTCGATCAGAAAGAAGCAGGAAGGCGCTGCATCCGCCGCCGCCCGGAAGCGGGCCAGGTCGGTGGAGGTCTTGCGATGGGCGCGGATCAGGTCGGCGTGGGCCGCCTCATAGCTCCTGCACAGCACGATGGCCCGGGAGAAGGCGGCGAGGATGGGCGTGAACGCCTGTTCCAGGAGGCGGCCGGCCTTGGGGGGCTGGACCGAGAGCAGGATGATGGTGTGGCTCTCGTCGACCGGGAGGCGCAGGATGTGGCGGTAGTCCTTCTCATGGCAGGGCAGGTCGGCGAGGAGCGCCGGCTCCTCCATGAGGGCAGCCTTGGTTCCGAGCAGCCCCGGCGGCGGGCGGAGGCTCCTGCCGCGGCAATTGACCAGGCCGAAGTCTCCGATGGCCGCCTCCACCTGCACTCCCGGTTCGGCGCCGGGGGATGCCGGCCTGGGGTGGCCGAGAAGAATGCCGGCCGGGAAGCCGGTGTGGTACATGAGGCGCTGCAATACCCGGGTCTGGAGGGGGCGCAGCTTGACCTCGGAGGCGATGGCCATCGCCAGGTCGTAGAGGGCGGGAAGGATCTGCTGGTGGGTCAGCATGGCGATGACCCACGGATGGCGGCGGCGCGCAACGGCGCGGCATCGGTTCCGGCGATGTGGTCAAGGATCTGCGGCACCATTCAGCCCTCTGGGGGTTGCGCCGACCGGATTGAGGCGGGCGCATGTCGTTTTTGGGAATAATGCCACAGCCCTAAAAACGACGCACCCGCCATTTGGCGGGTGCGGTGGTTTGCTGCAGGGGGCTTGCGATCAGCCCTGGTTGGTGTCCAGGAAGCTGCGCAGCTTGTCGGACCGGGACGGGTGCCGCAGCTTGCGCAGGGCCTTGGCCTCGATCTGGCGGATGCGCTCCCGGGTGACGTCGAACTGCTTGCCGACCTCTTCCAGGGTGTGGTCCGTATTCATCTCGATGCCGAAGCGCATGCGCAGCACCTTGGCTTCCCGCGGGGTGAGGGTGTCCAGGATTTCCTTGGTCACGCCGCGCAGGCTGGAGTACATGGCCGCGTCGGCGGGGGCCAGGGTAGCCTGGTCCTCGATGAAGTCGCCCAAGTGGGAGTCGTCGTCGTCGCCGATCGGGGTCTCCATGGAGATGGGCTCCTTGGAGATCTTCATGATCTTGCGGATCTTCTCCTCGGGCATGTCCATCTTCTTGGCCAGGGTGGCGGGATCGGGCTCGGCACCGGTTTCCTGGAGGATCTGGCGGCTGATCCGGTTCATCTTGTTGATGGTCTCGATCATGTGCACCGGGATGCGGATGGTGCGGGCCTGATCGGCGATGGACCGGGTGATGGCCTGGCGGATCCACCAGGTGGCGTAGGTGGAGAACTTGTAGCCGCGGCGGTATTCGAACTTGTCCACCGCCTTCATCAGACCGATGTTGCCTTCCTGGATCAGGTCCAGGAACTGAAGGCCCCGGTTGGTGTACTTCTTGGCGATGGAGATCACCAGGCGCAGGTTGGCCTCGGTCATCTCGCGCTTGGCGCGGCGGGCCTTGGCTTCGCCGGTGGACATCTGCTTGTTGATCTCCTTGAGATCCTTCAGCGGGATGCCGATGCGGTCCTGGAGGGCCAGGAGCTTCTTCTGCTCTTCCTTGATGGCGGGAGCGTTGCGCTCAAGGATGGGAGCGAAGGTCTTGGCGGCGGCGGAGATTTCGCCGTCCACCCAGTCCAGATTGACTTCGTTGCCGGGGAAAACCTTGATGAAGTGCGGGCGGGGCATCTTCACCTTGTCCACGCAGATCTGCTGGATCTTGCGCTCGGAGCCGCGGACCCGTTCTACCATGTCCCGCACCGAGTCGCACAGCTTCTCGATGGAGCGGGAGGTGAAGCGGATGTTCATCAGCTCGTCGGTGATTTCCTGCTGGACCTTCTGGTAGGTCTTGTCCTGGGGGCCCTTGGAGGCCAGGGCCTTGGCCATCTTGGCGTGCAGGGCGCGGATGGTGGCGAAGCGTTCCAGGGCCTCGGTCTTCAGCTGGAGCAGGGACGCGGAAGCAGCGCCGCCGCCGTCGCCCTCACCTTCTTCCTCTTCGTCTTCCTCGTCCTCCTCGATTTCCTCCTCGGCCATTTCGGCTTCCGGTGCTGCCTCGACGGCGTTGGGGTCGATGAGGCCGTCCACCAGCTCGTCGATGCGCATTTCCTCGGACTCCACCTTGGTGGCCATGTCCAGGATCTCGACGATGGTGGTGGGGCAGGCGGAAATCGCCTGGATCATGTGCTTGAGGCCGTCCTCGATGCGCTTGGCGATCTCGATTTCGCCTTCCCGGGTCAGCAGCTCGACGGAGCCCATTTCACGCATGTACATGCGGACCGGGTCGGTGGTGCGGCCGAATTCGGAATCGACGGTGGACAGGGCCTGTTCGGCTTCCTCTTCCACTTCCTCGTCGTCGGTGACGGCGGGGGCGGTGTCGGACATGAGCAGTTCTTCGGCGGCCGGAGCCTCGTCGAAGACCTGGATGCCCATGTCGTTGAAGGTGGTGATGATGGATTCGATCTGCTCGGCGTCCACCACGTCGTCAGGCAGGTGGTCGTTGATTTCGGCGTAGGTCAGATAGCCCCGTTCCTTGCCGAGCTTGATGAGGTTCTTGAGGCGCATCTTGCGGGCTTCGGCATCCAGGGGAGCCGGAGCCTCGGTCATTGCACCTTCGAGCAGCGCTTTCTCGGCTGCTTTCGCCGACGCCTTGCTGGCGCGAGCCTTGGAAGTGTCCTTCGCGGTGTCTTTTGCCTTAGCCATGACCACGATCCATAGAATTGGAGAAAACCGCAAATTTTACCATAAGTTAGCTCTTATTTCCCGATCCGGTCAGGAGCCGCAGGTACTCCTGTTTCTCCTCCGGTGTGAGGCCCGCGACTCCCAGGCGCTGGGCCTTGGTCTGGAGTTCGGCAAAGGCCCGCTTCTGGCCTCCCTGCTCCAGTTTTTCCAGGGCATCCTTGAATTCCGCTTCCACCTCCTCGCCGTCGAAGGGCATCCCCAGGATCTCCGCCGCCACCTGCTCGATCTGGGACTCTTCCTGGGCGCCCCGCAACCGCTCGCGCAGGGTGGCGTAGCTCAGGGGCTCGGTACTGGCGCCGGCCAGACGATGCAGCAAGGCAAGGGCGTTCCGCTCCGGGGTGTCCGGTAGCAGGTCGACCGGCAGCCGCCGTGCGAGTTCAGGTGTTTGCAGTACCAGCCTCAGCAAATGACGGGTCAGGGATGGGGCGCTGCGCCGAGGTTTGGGGGGCGCCGGCGGTGCGAAGGATTTCAGGTCGCACAGGCGCTCGACTTCGGCCTGGGCGAAACCGCTGGCCTCCGCCAGGCGCTTGACCAGCTGGAGCCGCAAAAGCGGCGTCGGCAGCTTCACCAGCAGGGGCTTGGCCTCGTAGATGAGCTTGGCCTTGCCTTCGGAGCTGGTTAGGTCGCAGCGGGTGGCCAGCTCCCGGAGCATGAAGTCGGACAGGGGCATGGCCTCCTTCACCCGGCGCTCGAAGGCCTCCTTGCCCTGGCTGCGGACGAAACTGTCCGGATCCTCCGGGTCGGGGAGGAAGACGAAGCCGATGCTCTTGTTGTCGGCCAGGGCTTCCAGGGCGTTTTCCAGGGCGCGCCAGGCGGCCTTGCGGCCGGCATTGTCGCCGTCGAAGCAGAAGACGATGCGGTCCACCTGCCGGAAGAGCTTCTGGACGTGCATGGGGGTGGTGGCGGTGCCCAGCGTCGCCACGGCGTTGCCGACCCCGTGCTGGGCGAGGGCGATGACGTCCATGTAGCCTTCAACCACCACGGCGATATTGGTTTCCCGCAGGGCCTGCCGGGCCTGGGGCAGGCCGAACATCTCCCGGCCCTTCTCGAAGAGCGGCGTTTCCGGCGAGTTGAGATATTTGGGCTCCCCCTGGCCGAGAACCCGGCCGCCGAAGGCGATGATGTCCCCCTTCTGGTTGATGATGGGGATCATGACCCGGTCGCGGAACAGGTCGTAGCGCCGGCCCTCGTCGTTTTCCTTCACCAGGCCGGCCACCTTGAGCTCCGGCACGTCGTAGTCCGGGAAGACGGTCTTGAGGTTCTGCCAGCCTTCCGGGGCATAGCCGATACCGAAGCGGGCGGCGATCTCGCCGGTGAGGCCCCGCCGCTTCAGGTAGTCGATGGCCTTGGGGGAGCGCTTCAGCTGCTCCTTGTAGTAGGCGGCGGTGCGGGCCATGACTTCCACCAGGTTTCGGGTCTGGCCCTGGTCCCGGTGGTGATGGTGGCCTTTTTCGTCTTCCGGCACCTGCATGCCGACCCGGCCGGCGAGTTCCTTTACCGCATCCACGAAGCCCAGGCCCTGGTATTCCATTACGAAGCCGATGGCGGTGCCGTGGGCGCCGCAGCCGAAGCAGTGGTAGAACTGCTTGGTCGGGCTGACGGTGAAGGAGGGGGACTTCTCGGTGTGGAAGGGGCAGCAGGCGGCGTAGTTGGCGCCCGCCTTCTTGAGCGGCACGTAGCTGTCGATCAGGTCGACGATGTCGACCCGGGCGATGAGGTCCTGGACGAAACTCTCTGGGATCACGGGCCGCTCGGGGTTGGGTCAGCCGGCCAGCTTGGCCTTGACCAGCTTGGACACTTCGGCCATGTCGGCCTTGCCGGCCAGCCGCGGCTTCAATACGCCCATGAGCTTGCCCATGTCGGCGGGGCCCTTGGCGCCGGTTTCGGCGATGGCGGCATCCACGGCGGCGGCGGTTTCCTCGGCGCTCATCTTCTCGGGGAGATAGGCGGCGAGGATGGAAATCTCGAATTTTTCGGCATCGGCCAGGTCCTGGCGGCCGGCGGCCTCGTACTGGGTGACGCTGTCCTTGCGTTGCTTGGTGAGCTTCTCCACCACGGCGATGACGGCGTTGTCGTCCAGGGCGACGCGCTCGTCCACTTCCTTCTGCTTGACGGCGGCCAGCAGCAGGCGGATGGCGGAAAGCTTGGCCGCTTCCTTGGCCTTCATGGCGGCCTTCATGTCTTCGTTGATGCGTTCCTTGAGGCTCATTTTTGTCCTTTTCCAGGTCCTTGAAAGCAAACAGCCGCCAGCTTGGAGGCGGGCGGCTGTCTTTGTCTGCGACCGTACTGGATTAGTACAGTTTCGGCGGCAGGGTCATGCTGCGAATACGCTTGTGGTGACGCTTGACGGCGGCAGCCAGCTTACGCTTGCGCTCGGCGGTGGGCTTTTCGTAAAACTCACGGGCGCGCAGCTCGGTCAGGAGACCAGTCTTTTCGACCGTACGCTTGAAGCGGCGAATAGCAACTTCGAACGGCTCATTTTCCTTGACACGAATGCTCGGCATATAAATCACCCCCTTCCGTCAGGCGCCCGCCCGGGTCAAGTGGTCGGCGGTGCGCGCAAATTTAATCTTTCCCGCAAATGCGGAAAGACCGCGATTCTACGACGGAATTCCCTTTTCCCTCAAGTGGTAGAATGCGGCAACTATGCTAGTCCTCGGCGTCGAATCCTCCTGCGACGAGACCGGTATCGCCCTTTACGACAGCGAAGCCGGCCTCCTTTCCCATGCCCTCCACTCCCAGGTGGCCATGCACGCCGAGTACGGCGGCGTGGTGCCGGAGCTGGCTTCCCGGGACCATATCCGCCGGGTCGTTCCCCTGCTGCGGGAGGCCCTGAAGCAATCCGGCCGCACCCTGGCCGAGGTGGATGCCATCGCCTACACCCAGGGGCCCGGACTGGCCGGGGCGTTGCTGGTGGGCAGTTCCTTCGCCGAGGCGCTGGGCGTGGCCTTGAACAAGCCGACCCTGCCGGTGCATCACCTGGAGGGGCATCTGCTTTCCCCGCTTCTCTCCTCGAACCCGCCAACCTTCCCCTTTGTGGCCTTGCTGGTTTCCGGCGGGCACACCCAGCTCATGCGGGTAACCGGCGTCGGGAAGTACGAGCTGCTCGGCGAGACCCTGGACGACGCTGCCGGCGAAGCCTTCGACAAGAGCGCCAAGCTCCTGGGCCTGCCCTATCCCGGTGGCGCCCTGCTCTCCAGGCTGGCAGAGCAGGGAAGACCGGGCGTCTATGAGCTGCCCCGGCCCATGCTCCATTCCGGCGACCTGAATTTCAGCTTTTCCGGCCTTAAGACGGCGGTCCTTACCCTGGTGCGGGAGCAGGGCGGCGACTTGAACGATGCCTTCAAGGCCGATGCGGCCCTGGCCTTCCAGGAGGCCATCGTCGATGTATTGGTGAAGAAGTCCCTCAAGGCCCTGAAGCAGGCGGGTCTGAACCAGCTGGTGGTGGCCGGCGGTGTGGGCGCCAACCGGCAACTGCGGCAGAAGCTGGACAGCGAAGCCAAGCGGAAGCGCTTCCGGGTCTATTACCCCGAGCTGGAGTTCTGCACCGACAACGGCGCCATGATCGCCCTGGCCGGCGCCTTGCGCATCCAGGCCGGTAGCCTGCCCAAGCCGGCTGGGGACTTCGCGGTGCGTCCCCGCTGGCCTCTGGCCGAGCTGATGGGCTAGTTTCTCGCGTGGGAGAGGCTGAAGTTTTCCACGCCCTCGAAGCGGGATAGCTCGGCGGCGAGACCGGGCACCGAAACTCCCTTCTTGTCGTGGGCCACGGCGACGAAATGCCAGGTGGTCCGTCCCTCCTTCTGTTCGATCCGCAGGCTGCCCCAGGCGATGTCGTAACCCCGGTCCCGGGCAGCCCGCTTCAACACGTCCTCCTGGGGAAGAAAGCCCGGGCGGAAGATGAGCGATACGGCCACCGCCGGCCGGGACGGCAGCCAGCGCTCCAGCACCGTGATTCCGGTCATGCAGAAGGCGGAAAGGGCGGTCAGCAGGATGGATGCGCCATAGAAGCCCAAGCCCACCATGACCCCGATGGCCGAGGTCGCCCAGATGGAGGCGGCGGTGGTGAGGCCGCTGATGGAAAAGCCTTCCTTCATGATCACCCCGGCCCCCAGGAAGCCGATGCCGGTGACGATGCCCTGGATGACCCGGGTGGGATCAGGGGGCGCCGCGGTGACGAAGCCCGAGTGGCCGCCGAACCAGAAGGAGGGGTAGCCGGCGATGATGGTCAGGGCGCAGGAGGCGGTACACACCAGGGCATAGGTCCGCATGCCCGCGGCGCGGCCGTGGTAGGAGCGCTCGTAGCCGACGCACAGCCCGAGGGCCAGGGCGCCGGTGAGGTTCATGAAAATGATGAGGTTGGTGGTGATTTCCCCCAGCGACCAATAGGAGGCGAGAAGGTCGGCGGGCAGGATGCTGGACACGGCGTCAGGCCTTCTTCTTGCTGCCGATCCGGGATTCCTGGCCGGCCAGGAGCCGCTGGATGTTCTGCCAATGCTTGCCGATCAACGCCAGGGCCAGGATGCCGACGATGACGATCATGGCGTCGGTGCCCCGGGCCAGGCCGACATAGACGGGGGCCAGGGCGGCGGCGGTCACTGCCGCCAGGGAGGAGTAGCGAAAGGCGAAGGCCATGAACAGCCAGGTGCCCAGGACGGCGAGGCCAAGCAGCGGATCGAGGGCCAACAGCACGCCGGCGGCGGTGGCCACGCCCTTGCCGCCCTTGAACTTGAGGAACACCGGGAAGAGGTGGCCGAAGAAGACGGCCAGGGCCACCAGGCCAACGACGGCGTCGGAAAACCCGGCCTGCTGGGCGGCGAATACGGCGACCCAGCCCTTGAGGGCGTCCCCCAGGAGGGTGAGGATGGCCGCCTTCTTGTTGCCGCTGCGCAACACGTTGGTCGCCCCGGGGTTGCCTGAACCGTAGCTGCGCGGATCGGCCAAACCGAAAGCGCGGGAGGTGACCACGGCGAAGGGCACGGAGCCCAGCAGGTAGGCGGCGAGAAGGGCGAGGGCGACGGTCAGGAAATTCGGCATGGGCTGATGGCGGTACGATTGGGGGCGGTTACGGGCCCCTTGGGTTAAAATCGGCGCCAAATTTTACACTGTGAAATCCCCAGGGGCGGCATGGACATCATTTTCATCGAGGAACTGCGGGTCGAAACCTGGATCGGCATCTATCCGCGGGAGAAGGCCATGACCCAGGTCGTGGAGCTGGGGTTGCAGATCGGCGTCTCCACCGCCTCGGCCGGTGCTTCCGACGACATCCGCGACACGGTGGATTACGCCGTGGTGGTCCAGCGCCTGCGGGCCGACCTCGC
>JBLNBI010000188.1:0-5786 GCA_050259815.1 Actinomycetota bacterium
CAAGAGCGCCTTCCTGGCCAACATGAGCCACGAAATCCGCACGCCCCTCAATGCCATTCTCGGCTTTACCCACCTGCTCCAGCGCGTGGTCCATGACCGCTCCCAGCAGGAGAAGCTCGAACGCATTGCGACGGCTGCCGGCCAACTGCTGGATATCATCAACAGCATCCTGGACCTCTCCAAGATCGAGTCGGGGAAACTGGTCCTGGAAGAAGCGGATTTCGATCTCCGGGACATCCTGGAAAGGGTCGCCGCCCAAGTGGGAGAACGGGCCGAGCACAAGGGCCTGCAGCTGGTCATGGTGCCTGGCGACGCCGCTTCCCGGCAGCCCCTGCGGGGCGATCCGGCCCGCCTGTCCCAGATCCTGCACAATTACCTGACCAATGCGGTGAAATTCACCGAGCAGGGCTCGATCACCGTGCGCTGTCGGGTTCAGGAGGAAACGGACAGGGAGGTCCTGCTGCGCTTTGAGGTCCAGGACACCGGGATCGGTATTGCGCCGGAGCAACTGGGAAGGCTCTTTTCCGCCTTCGAGCAGGCCGATACCTCCACCACCCGCAAGTTCGGCGGCGCCGGACTCGGCCTGGCCATCAACCAGCGCCTGGCCCGGCTGATGGGGGGGAGCATCGGGGTGAAGAGCGAACCGGGCGGAGGGAGCACTTTCTGGTTCACGGCGCGCCTGGCCAAGGCTGGGGTAACCCAGGGCTCGCCCACTCTGTCCTCCGTCGAATCTCCTGTCGCCGCGCCTTCGCCGGTTCCCCTGGTGGAAGGGGAACCCGAGGAGTTGGTCATCCCGGGCATCGACTGGCGGACCGGCATGCATAGCCTCAGGGGCCGGCGGGAAAGCTACATCCGCCTCCTGCGCCAGTTCGCCGATGCCCACGCCGGAGATGGCGCAGCCCTGCTGTCCAGCCTCAAGGCCGGGGACTATCGGGAGGCCCAGCGCTTCGCCCATAACCTCAAGGGCGTCGCCGGGACTCTGGGGGCCGCGGATGTCCAGGCCGCGGCGGCGGCCCTGGACGGAGCCCTGAAGGAACAGCGGAGCGGGGATGAGCTCCTTCTCCTCGGCAACCAACTGGAGGCTGCCCTGCGGCCGGTGCTGGCGGGTATCCGGGCCGCCTTGCCGGTCGCCGGGGAGGAAGCCGGCCACCTAGAGGTGGCCCCCGAGGTCCTTCGCAAGCTGCTCCACCGGATTTCCGCCTTCGCCGCCGAAGACAGCTTTGCCGCCCAGGAGGCCTTCCGGGAAGCCCAGCCCCTGCTGCGCTCGGCGCTGGGTGCCGAGCGGGTGTCCGAACTGGCTCTCCACCTGGACCATTTCGATTACCCGGCGGCTCTCGCCGTCCTCCAGCGCCTCGACACGGAGTATTTCGGCACCTGAATTCCGGCCCGCTTCGGGCTATGATCCGGGATCATTACCAAGGAGTTCCCAGTGGCCGTTGCCCTCATCCTTTTTGCCCATGGCGCCCGGGATCCCGCCTGGGCCGAGCCGGTACGGCGCGTCCAGGCCGTCATGGCCAGCCTCGACCCGGCGGTTCGGGTCGAAGTCGCCTTTCTCGAATTCATCGCCCCGACCCTGGCCGACTGCGGTGCCGCCCTGGCTGCCCAGGGCTTCGATCGGGTCGTCGTCCTGCCCATGTTCATCGCCCAGGGCGGGCACCTGAAGCGGGACGTGCCGGTGCTCCTGGCCGACCTCCAGTCCCGCTATCCCGCCACCCGCTTCGAATTGGCCAAGGCGGTAGGGGAGAACGAGGCCGTCATCCGGGCCATGGCGGAGGCCGGGCTGGCCCTGGCTCGATAGGTTCATACAGGATATTGCTTATTGGCCCCGGTCTTGCTTTGACCAGTGCATGCTAAGAGTCCTCATCATCGACGAATCCCGTGCCCGGGCCGGCGAAATCTGCGCCGGACTGGCCCTGGCCGGCTATCAGGTCGCCGCCATCCTGGCGGATTCCCAGAACCTGACCCGGGAGGTGGAAAGCCTCAAGCCGGACGTCATTCTCATCGAGACCGAGAGCCCCAGCCGGGATACCCTGGAAAACCTCGCAGCCATGCGCCAGAACATGCCCCGGCCGGTGGTCATGTTCGCCCACGAGGCGGAGGACGACGCCATCCGGGCGGCGGTGAAGGCCGGCGTCTCCGCCTATGTGGTGGATGGCCTCGATCCCGGGCGCCTCAAGGGCGTCATCGACGTGGCCCGGGCCCATTTCGACGAGTTCCAGGCCCTGCGCCAGGAACTGGAGGAGGCCACCAGGAAGCTCAGCGACCGCAAAATGGTGGAGAAGGCCAAGGGGCTCCTCATGAAGGCCCGGGGGCTCGACGAGGACGGGGCCTACCACGCCCTCAGGAAGCTCGCCATGCAGCGGGGCCAGCCCCTGGTGGCGGTGGCCAAGGACGTGGTCGACATGGCCCAGCTCCTTCTCTGAATCGCTCCAAAGGTTCAAATTCCTCTCCCCTTTGTTGTGCGATTTTGAGGGCTGTTGCACTGCGACAGTGCATCGGCCCATTCGGATCGGATTTCCAGTCCTTGCCCCAATGCGCCGTATTTACTGGGGTTTCGGGTTGAGGGACCAGCTGGCACGGCCATTGCGATAGGTAGGGCAAGAGGCACGGTCAACGGCGGTCGAGCCTGAATCGGACAAGGACGTCCATCCGTACTGCTGTTTGGCGGTGCGGGTGCGGCGTCCTTTTTTGTTTTTCGAATCGAGAGGTCAAGGAGCATGCAATGGAAGACAAGAAGCTTGAGCGGGAGGACGCTCCGTCATTTTCCCGTCGCGATTTCGTATCGGCAGCCCTGGGGGCGTCCCTGATGGCCATGGTCCCCCCCGGAATACGCGGCGCTGCCTGGGCCGCCGGCTCGGACGCTCCCGAGAAGAAGGAAGTCCGCATCGGCTTCATCCCCCTCACCGACTGCGCCTCGGTGGTCATGGCGGCGGTGAACAAGTTCGACGAGAAGTACGGCATCAAGATCATCCCCTCCAAGGAGGCGAGCTGGGCTTCGGTGCGGGACAAGCTGGTGAATGGCGAGTTGGACGCGGCCCATGTGCTCTACGGCCTGATCTATGGCGTGCAGCTGGGCATCGGCGGCCCCAAGAAGGACATGAACGTCCTCATGGGCCTCAACAACAACGGCCAGGCCATTACCCTTTCCAACCAGCTGAAGGACAAGGGCGCCATCGACGGCCCTAGCCTCGCCAAGCTGGTGGCCAAGAAGGAGAAGGAATACACCTTCGCCCAGACCTTCCCCACCGGCACCCATGCCATGTGGCTGTACTACTGGCTGGCGGCCCAGGGCATCAATCCCCTCAAGGACGTGAAAACCATCACCGTACCGCCCCCCCAGATGGTGGCGAACATGCGGGTGGGCAACATGGACGGCTACTGCGTGGGCGAGCCCTGGAACAACCGGGCCATCATGGACAACATCGGCTTCACCGCCACCACTACCCAGGATATCTGGACGGACCACCCGGAAAAGGTCCTGGGCACCACGGCGGAATGGGTCGCCAAGTATCCCAACACCGCCCGGGCCATGGTGGCGGCCATCATCGATGCCGGCAAGTGGATCGACGCTTCCCTTGCCAACAAACAGAAGACGGCAGAGACCATTGCCCAGAAGTCCTACGTGAACACGGACACCGAGGTGATAGTGGCCCGGATGCTGGGTCGCTACGCCAATGGTCTCGGCAAGTCCTGGGACGACAAAAACCATATGAAGTTCTACAACGATGGCGCCGTCAATTTTCCCTACCTGTCCGACGGCATGTGGTTCATGACCCAGCACAAGCGCTGGGGCCTGTTGAAGGACCATCCGGACTACCTGGCGGTGGCCAAGAAGGTCAATCGCATCGATATCTACAAGCAGGCCGCCGCCGCCACCGGCACCCCGCTCCCCAAGAGCGACATGCGCAGCAGCAAGCTGATCGACGGGGTGGTGTGGGACGGCAAGGACCCGGCCAAGTACGCCGGCAGTTTCAAGGTCATGGCCTGAAGCAGACAGACCCGAGGAGAGAATGATGAGCGCAATGACGATGACCACGGCCACCGCCGAAGAGCCGCCCGTCCCCGGCAAGGGGAAGGGCGGGCCGGACAACGTGCTGGCCCTGCGGCCCGAGTCCGTGGAGAAGCCCGAGGCCGCCAAGGCGGCACCGAAGCCGGAACAGCCGCCCCGGGAGCCTCTGGCCGAGCGGCTCGCCCCCCTAGTCCGGGCCGTGCTGCCCCCGATCATCGGGCTGGCGGTGCTGATCGGCATCTGGTACGTCGCCACCCTGAAGGGCGGCGGCATCCCGGGGCCGGTGCAGACCTGGAACGAGGCGGTGGCGATCTTCGCCGATCCCTTCTACCGCAACGGCCCCAACGACCAGGGCATCGGCTGGAACGTGCTGGCGTCGCTCCAGCGGGTGGCGGTGGGCTTCGGCATCGCCGCTCTGGTGGGCATCCCCCTGGGCTTCATGCTGGGGCGCTCCGCCTTCCTGTCGGCCATGGTCAATCCCATCATCAGCCTCTTGCGGCCGGTGTCGCCCCTCGCCTGGCTGCCCATTGGGCTCCTGGTATTCAAGAAGGCCGACCCGGCGGCGACCTGGACCATCTTCATCTGCTCCATCTGGCCCATGATCATCAACACCGCGGTGGGCGTGCAGCGGGTGCCCCAGGACTACATGAACGTGGCCCGGGTGCTGGCCCTGTCCGAGTGGAAAATCGTCACCAAGATCCTCTTCCCTGCCGTGCTGCCCTACATGCTCACCGGCATCCGGCTGTCCATCGGCACGGCCTGGCTGGTGATCGTGGCCGCCGAAATGCTTACCGGCGGCGTCGGCATCGGCTTCTGGGTGTGGGACGAGTGGAACAACCTCAAGGTCGAGCACATCATCATCGCCATCTTCGTCATCGGCATCGTCGGGCTGCTCCTGGAGCAGGCCCTCATCCTGATCGCCAAGAAATTCTCCTACGACCACGCCTGAGGAGGCACCATGGAAAAGTTCGTCACCATCGAAGGCGTCGGCCAGACTTTCGACACCAAGAAGGGCCGCTTCGTCGCCCTGCGGGATATCGACCTGGACATCCGCCAGGGAGAGTTCATCGCCCTCATCGGCCACTCGGGCTGCGGCAAGTCTACCCTCTTGAACCTCATCGCCGGCCTTACCCGGCCCACCACCGGCGCCCTCATCTGCGACGGGCGGGAAATCGCCGGCCCCGGGCCGGAGCGGGCAGTGGTCTTCCAGAACCACTCCCTGCTGCCCTGGCTCACCTGTTACGACAACGTCTATCTCGCCGTGGAAAAGGTCTTCGGCCAGAAGGAGGGCAAGGCCAAGCTCAAGGCCCGCACCCAGGCTGCCCTGGCCCTGGTGGGCCTCACCCATGCCGAAACCAAGTTTCCCCACGAAATTTCCGGGGGCATGAAGCAGCGGGTGGGCATCGCCCGGGCCCTGTCCATGGAGCCCAAGGTGCTCCTCATGGACGAGCCCTTCGGTGCCCTGGATGCCCTCACCCGGGCCAAGCTCCAGGACGAGCTGATGAAGATCTGCGAGGTCACCAAGGCCACCGTGGTCATGGTCACCCATGATGTTGACGAAGCGGTGCTCCTTTCCGACCGCATCGTCATGATGACCAACGGCCCTGCCGCCACCATCGGCGAAATCCTGGAGGTGGACCTGTCCCGGCCCCGGGATCGCCTGACCCTGGCCCACGACCCCGCCTATATCGACTACCGCGCTGCCGTCCTCCGCTTCCTGTACGAGAAGCAGTCCCACGGGGAGCGCCTGGCCGCCTGATCCTCCTGACGGTCGAGT
>JBLNBI010000189.1:0-3468 GCA_050259815.1 Actinomycetota bacterium
CGTGGCTCTTCCTGGACCTGCGGGCCGGCCGGCGGCGAGTCATGGCGGAAGCGCCGGGCAAGTCGGTGCTCAACCTCTTCGCCTACACCTGCGGCGTGGGAATCGCTGCCGCCAAGGCGGGAGCCCAGTACGTGGTCAATGTGGACTTCGCCGAGTCCAGCCTCGCTGTGGGCAAGGAGAACGCCCGCCTCAACGACCTGCCCATCCGGCCACGCTTCGTGAAGAGCGACGCCTTCGCCGCCATGCGCCAGCTGGCGGGCGTCGGCCAGCCGGAAATGGTGCGGGGCAAGCGCATGCCCCCCTTCCCCAAGTTGGAACCGCGGGCCTTCGACCTGGTGGTCCTCGACCCGCCCCGCTACGCCAAGAGCCCCTTCGGCGTGGTGGACCTGGTGAACGACTACCCGGCCCTCCTGAAACTCGCCGTCCTCTGCACCGCCGAGAACGGCACTGTCCTCTGCTGCAATAACGTGGCCGAGGTAGCCCGGGATGCGTGGGCCGACCAGATCGAACGCTGCGCCAGGAAGGCCGGCCGCCCCGTCCGGGAAATGGAGTGGATCGAGCCGGAAGCCGACTTCCCCAGCTACGACGGCCAGCCGCCCCTGAAGATGGCCCTCCTGCGGCTCTAACGGAAGACGGCGCAGGCGTACTCCGCCCGCGCCTCGATGCGCCCGAACAGGGGCCGCAGGTCCTGGCTCCAGTCGATCCCCAGGACATGGCAGGCCCCGGCGGAAATGCCCGCCACCTGGTTGTCGTCCCGCTGGGTGAGGTCCAGGGCGTTGGCCAGCACCTCGGCCACGTGGATGACCGCCACCAGGGGCTCATCGAGCCCGGCCTCCGGATCGTGGTGGTGGTAGATGCCCCGAACGATGGCCTCGGGCAGCCCCCAGTGCTCCGCCAGTATCCGGCCGATGTCGCAATGGTCGATGCCGAAATACTGCCGTTCGGCATCGTTGATTGGAATGGTCCCGGCCGATACCGCCATCCGCACCTGCTGGAATTCCAGGGGATGGAACTTGGCCATCCAGAGCTGCCCGATATCGTGGAGGAGCCCCCCCACCAAGGCGCTCTCCACCGACACGGCCACCTGCCGGGAAAGCTCCTGGGCTGCTACGCCCACCGCCACGCTGTGCTCCCAGAAGTAGGAGGAAATGCGGCTTGCCTTGGCGAAATGGGCCAGGCTCAGGGAGACCACCAGTTCCTTCAGCCGGGCGATGCCAATCATGGAAGCGGCCGTCGCCACATCCTTCACCGCCGAGCCCTGGCGGGCGTAGGCGGCGCCGTTGGCGAGGGAGAGGATGCGGGCCGTGATGACGGGATCCCGCTCCACATGGTGGGCCAGCATGCCGATGGTGGCGTTCTCGTCGTCCAGGGTGGCGAGGATGTCGGTCACCACTCGCGGGAAGGCGGGCAGAAGCTCAGCCCGCGAAATGACTTCCTGCCGGTTCAACTGGATGGGCATCATGACCTCCGGTACGCCAGGACGGCGCTATAGAGGCCAGCCAGGGCCGGCTCGTTGAAATCCGCCGAGCGGAATATGCGGGCGAGCCGCCGCTCCTGATCGGCAATTGCCTCTGCCCGCTCCTGATCGCTGCGGCTGTCTTCTTCCTGGATGCAGACGAACTGGGCCCGGTGGATGGCCAGTTGCCGGAGGTTGGCCTCGGTGAGGCTGTGGCCGGCCGGCAGGGCGAAGCGGATGACGCCCTTCTCCGCCAGCACCAATGGCGCCCCCAACACCATGCCTTCGGTGACTTCGGACAGCGGCAGGTATCTGAGGCGGTAGTTCATGAAGCCCGACTTCCTCCAGCGAAGAGGTGCATATGACTTAGAGCATATACACCTTATCTGACCGCCACAAGACGAGGAATAACCTACTCCGGGTCGGGCGCCGGGGTGTCGGGAACGGATTGCTGCAGCATGAGTGCCCGGCTCTCCGGCGTTTCCAGGCTGATGCGCCCCAGGGTGCCGGTACGGTAGTCGGTGAGGAGAATGAGGGACGCCTTCTCCAGGTCCAGCTCGCCACCGCGGCCCTTCACGAGGCAACCCCGCTTCCTGGCGACGCCCTCGATGACACCCACGGCATCCCGGCCGTCCATGGAGAAGCCGTAGCGGGCTGCGAGCAGAGCCGGATAGTGCGCAACGAGGAAGCCGGCCAGGTAGGTGGCCACCTCCAGCTCGTGGTACGCCTTCACCCCCACCGCATGGCTAGCCGCCAGCATCAGGCCGTCGTTCGGGTGGGCGATCTTTGGCCACAGCATCCCCGGGGTGTCGTAGATGGTGAGCCGTGGCCCCAGGTCGATGCGCTGCTGGCTCTTGGTGACGGCAGGCTCATCCCCCACGGCGGCGACCTTTTTCTTCACCAGGGCGTTCATCAGGGTGGACTTGCCCACGTTGGGGATGCCCATGATCAAGAGCCGCAGGGGCTTGGTGTTGTCGTTGCGGTGGGGCGCCAGGCCCTGGCACAGGCTGGGGATGCGGGCCACCTCGCCGGCCTTCTTGCAGGAAATGGCCACCGCCTTCACCCCCGGCTGGTGGTTGAAGAACTCCAGCCAGGCCTTGGTGGCGGCCGGATCGGCCAGGTCGGATTTATTGAGGAGCTTGAGGCACGGCCGCTGACGGAAGGTCCGCAGCTCGTGGATCATGGGATTGCTGCTCGCTTCCGGCAGGCGGGCGTCGAGGACTTCGACGACGACATCGGCCTGAGCCATGGTCTCGGCCGCTTTCTTGCGGGCCGAGGTCATGTGACCGGGGAACCATTGGATGGACATTTTCGACTTAAATCGGAATCAAGGGCGCTATTATCGCAGGTCCCCGCTCTTGGACACGTTCATGCACATCTGGGTCGATGCGGACGCCTGCCCCGGCGTCATCAAGGAAATCCTCTACCGAGTCGCCCAGCGCACCGGACTGCCCCTCACCCTGGTCGCCAACCAGTGGCTGAAGACGCCTTCCTACCCCAACATCCGGGCGGTGCAGGTGCCCAAGGGCTTCGACGTGGCGGACAACCATATCGCCGACCAGGCCCAGCCCGGCGACCTGGTGATAACGGCGGATATTCCCCTGGCGGCGGCGGTGATCGAGAAGGGCGCCCTGGCGCTCAACCCTCGGGGCGAACTCTACAGCCGGGAAAACATCCGCCAGGCCCTGGACATGCGCAATTTCATGGACACCCTGAGGAGCAGCGGCGTCGAAACCGGCGGGCCGGCCGCCTTCAGCCAGGCGGACCGGCAATCCTTCGCCAACCAGCTGGACCGCCTGCTGGCTAAGCGCTAGACCACTTCCCGGGCTTCCAGGAACTGGAGCTTGGGATACTTCTCCCGCATCATGTTGAGATAGACGTTGTTGGGCGCCAGATAGACCGGGTCGTCCGCCCCGTCCAGGGCCACATTGGCGCCGTAGCGGTCGGAAAGCTGCCGCAATTCGCCTTCGTCCCCCTTGATCCAGCGGGCGGTAGAGCAGTTGTATGACTCG
>JBLNBI010000190.1:0-11997 GCA_050259815.1 Actinomycetota bacterium
GAAGATTACGGTCAGATTTTCGGCAACGGCCGCCGAAATTTCCTGGCCGTTCATGAGCATGCTGCCGTCGCCGGTGATGCAGACGACAGGCACGTCCGGATTGCCTACCGCGGTGCCTACGGCGCCGCCGATGGCCCAGCCCATGGGGGCAAAATCCATGGTGAGGCGCAGCCAGCCGCCGTAGGTCTGGCGCCGGCCGTTGTCCTGGCGCCGGGCGGTCCCCAGGATGCGGCGCTCCTGGCGGCGCCGGTCCACCGGGTGCAGATAATGGATGGACCAGGCGACACTGTTTCCGGCGTCCGCCAGGAAGCGGGTGGTGGGTGGGAAGCGGTGTCCCAACTCGTGCATCAGGCGCTGGGGGGTGATGGGAGCGGCGGGGCTCTCGAACTTGTCGACGGAATCCAGCATGGCGTCCGGCTCCCAAGGGGGCAGGTCGGGATGGTCGTTGCCTTTCCCCGCCTTCCGGCTCAGTTCCACAAGGTGGCCGAATACCGCCAGGATACGGCCATGGACATGGAGGGCCGCCATGGGGGAGCGGGCCAGGTGGTCGGTGGATTCGTCGATGTGCACCAGGCGGTTGTTGAGGATGGCGTCGCTCCAGCCGCTGCTGGTCCATTCGTTCATGCTCGTCCCGATGGCGAGGATGAGGTCGACCGATTCGTCCTCCAGGCATTCCCGGGCCGAACGGTGACCGGCAAAGCCGAAGACGCCGCGGAAGAGCGGGTGGCGCGGACTGACCAGCCCCTTGCCATCCGGAGTGGTGACGAAGGGAATCTCCCGCAACATGGCAAATTGCAGAATGGCTCCGATCGCTTCGCCGCACCAGCCGCCGATGACCATGCGGATGCTCTTGGCCCGCTGGACCATGCCGTGCAACTCCTCGATGGCATCCTCGTCCACCAGGGAGAGCGGGCGGATCTTGCTGTTCAGCTCGTAGGAGGGCAGGGGGACAGGGCTGGCACTCTTGAGGATGTCCAGGGGAATGCTCAGGTGGGCAGGGCCCCGGGGGGCGCGGATTGCCCGCTGCAGGGCGGTCGTCAGTTTCGATTCGATCTGTTCCGGATGGGAAACCAGGGAATTGAAGCGGGTGCAGTGGCGGAACATGCCCAGGGCGTTGACACCGGTGCAGGACGACTCCTGGAGAGCCCGCCGGCCGAAGGAGGGCAGGGACGGCTGGCCGGTGAGGACCAGCATGGGAATACTGTTGTCGTAGGCGCAGGCGACGCCGGTGATGAGGTTGGTGGCGCCGGGGCCGGAGGTGGCGCAGCAGACGCCGATCCTGCCTGTCTCCCGGGCATAGCCGTCGGCCATGAAGGCAGCGCCGGCTTCGTGGCGGGCGAGGATGGGCCGGGGGCCTCCCCGCCGGCTGCTGCGGGCCAGGGCGTTGTACAGGGGTTCGATGGCCCCGCCGGGAACGCCGAAGACGTATTCCACGCCGACATGTTCGAGGTAGGAGACGATCAGGTCGGCGACCTGTGTGTCGTGGGGCGACGCGGGAGCCTGCACCTCAGCGTAGCGGTTCTCCAGATCGTCTACGAGGTCCATCGTATCCATGTAAGCAGCCCCCCGAATTGTTGCCGAATCCCCCTGGTTCCGACTGCTCTAATTATGGCGCCCGAAGTATGCGGGCGTCTTTGTATCATGCCGGAAAGATAGCAATCCTACAGCATAACTAGGCCGGAAGTAATATCTGCTTAATGTATCGGGTCAGTATTTCCGAGGCGCTGTTGGAAACATCGGGTTGTCCCTTCGATGTGACCTTGGCGGGAGCGCCGGAAGGTTGGCGGAGCGGCTCAGTGTGGCGGAATCCAGACCAGCGGTACCCGCATCTCCGCTTCGCTAGCACCGCCATGGACGCCAAGCTGGTCGTAGTGCTTCTCTCCCGCCACCCAGTCCTTTATGGTCCAGTCCTCCTTCATGAGCAGGACGAAATCCCCGATGCGGCTGGCGAGCCGGGGGTGGGCGGGGCCGGGGCCCAGCCAGCCTGCGGCCAGGAAATCCTGGCTGGAGTACAGATCGCACGCATGGCCGAGGTGAGTCTTGACGTAGTTCTCGAATTCCAGCTGCTTCTGGTGCTCGACGTAGGCATAGGCGACGCGTCGCTCGCCGCACAGGGGGCGGGTGAGGAGGGCGGACAGGTCGGGATGGCGGTCCAGGTTGATGAGGCGTTCGGGCGGGGCATCGATGAAACCGTGGTCGGCCGTGACGACGATGGCGGTTCCCATGCCGGCCAGCCTTTCAACGCAGTCGGCCAATGCCGCGTCCAGCTTGGCAAGCCGCTTGGGAACCCGCTCGTCCCGGGTGCCCACCTCGTGCATGAGCCCGTCGAGGACCGGGTAGTAGGCGTGGATATAGCTTGGCCGCCCTCCGGTGTCGGTCAGGGAGGCTTCCTTCACGCAGAACTCGATGGCTGCGAACATGCCGGCCGTGTCCTGGTAGCCCACCCGCTGGGCCCCGGCAGTGTGGTAGCGGTTGAAGGGGGAATCCATGATGTTCTGGGGCACCACCGTCCAGGTGCGCCCGGCCAGTGCCTGGGACAGGGGCGGGTGGTCGAAGAGCTTGGGCGGCGCGGCCAGGGCGGCCGGTTGCCAGGCGGCATCGGGGGCCCCCCGGGGAGTGAGGGGGAGGACCGCCAGGATCTGGTTGATCTCCTCGAACCACATGTGCCAGCCGGTAAGGCCATGGGCCGCGGGCGGCAGGCCGGTGAGGAAGGTGGGTATGGCGCTGGCCGTGGTGCTGGGAAAGACCGAGGTGAGGGTGCCGACCCGATGGCGGGCGAGGGCCGTGTCCGATCCGTGGCGGGTGAGGATCTCGTCCCCCAGGCCGTCGACCACCAGCAGCACGATGTGCCGGTTGGCGGCGAGGATGGCCGCATCCAGGCCGCGGTCGGAGACGAGGGGGGCGTAACCCCGGTCGGGCAGGCCGAGAGCCTCTCCCAGGGTGGCCATGAGATTGAGCAGGCTGCCGCCGTTGTAATTGGGTTTGAGCATAGGGCCTCCTGCCTTGCCTAATGGAGAAACGGAGTGCATCCTCGTCCGGTGAGTTCCTGTCCCATTGTCCTCTACGGTGCTTTCGATCGCCATAATTTCGGGGATTTTCTCCTGGGACGCGCCGCGGCCTTGCGGGCAGCCCCCCGACCCTGCCTGTTCGCCGGGCTGAGGGCAGCGGACTATTCGGCCCTCGGCGGCTTCCCGGTGGAGCGACTGGGGAACGTCCTGGCCGGGTGGCGGCAGCGCTGCGGCGATGCGCCGATCGAACTGCTGCACGTAGGCGGCGAGATACTGGATACCGACGCGTGGGAAGCGGCGGTCATGCTACTCGATCCGGAAGAGGCTTCTCGGGTGGTTGGCCGTCTGGATGCCGATCCGCCCAGCCGCCGGGCCTGGGCGGCCAAATTCCTCGGGACGGACAGTCATGTTCCCTATGTGGTCCGCAAGGGCGATTTGCCTGCGGGGAGCCGCGTGGAATTCCGGGCGGTGGGCGGCGTCGGTCTGGCGCGGCGGGACGAGGGCTTCGCCTGCGCGGCGACAGCCGCCATGGGGGCAGCCGATGCCGCGACCGTGCGGGATAACCGAACCCAGAAGGCGTTGGCCGCCCTCGGGCTGGCGGTTGGCCTGGGACCCGACCCGGCCACGGCCCTCGGCCCCTGGCTGGCCGATCAGGCGGCCGACATCCGGCCGGTGACTGCCGATTACGTCGCAATGCAATGTGCCGCCAGCTTCGGTGACGACCGGACCCTGGGTGCGTTGGCGGCAGCCTTTGGCCGCATCGGCTTGCCGGTGCTCGCTTTCCGGGCGGGCGCGGCGCCCTGGCATGACGATCTGGCGGTCTACCGGCGCCTCGCGGGGCGGCTCAAGGTGCCGATTCATATACTCGACTCCCTCCATGTCCGGGACATCTGCGCCGCCATCGCCCATGCCCGCCTCTGCCTCGCTTCCAGTCTCCACGCCCTGTTGGTGGCCGGCCTCTTCGGCGTTCCTGCCGCTGGTTTAGAGCGCCAGGAGGGCGAAGGCGCCAAGCTGCGGGCCTATGCCGAGACCTGGGGCGGCTTCCGGGTCGTGACGCCCGAGCGGCTGTAACCCGGGTAGGGCGGCGGGATTCCCGTTCACAGAAATCCTTATAAAAGATAATATATATAAGACTTGCGAGGCGACCGTTTTTGCCCTCGCCTTTGTCGTAGAATTTTCGCCTCGTATTCGCTTTTCCGAGCAACCCTCAACGAAAGGAAGTCGCCGTGCTTGAAGCCTATCGTGCTCACGTTGCCGAACGTGCCGCCCTCGGTATTCCCCCGCTGCCCCTGTCCAAGCAGCAGACCGCAGACCTCGTTGGCCTGCTGAAGAACCCGCCCAAGGGCGAGGAAGCCTTCCTGGTCGAGCTGATCACCTACCGCGTTCCGGCGGGTGTGGACGATGCCGCCAAGGTCAAGGCCGAGTTCCTGGCCAAGGTCGCCAAGGGCGAAGAAGCTTGCGGTCTGATTTCCCGCGCCAAGGCTACCGAGCTGCTGGGCACCATGCTGGGCGGCTACAACGTCAAGCCCCTGATCGACCTGCTGGCCGATGGCGAAGTGGGCACCGTGGCCGCCGACGGCCTCAAGAAGACCCTGCTGGTGTTCGACTACTTCCATGACGTCGCCGAGGCCGCCAAGAAGGGCTGCGCCAACGCCAAGTCCGTCATGCAGTCCTGGGCCGACGCCGAGTGGTTCACCTCCCGTCCCGAAGTCCCGGCTTCCCAGAAGCTGACCGTCTTCAAGGTCACCGGCGAAACCAACACCGACGACCTGTCCCCGGCGCCGGACGCCTGGTCCCGCCCGGACATCCCCCTGCACGCCCTGGCCATGCTGAAGAACCCCCGTCCGGGCATCGACGCCGACGAGCCGGGTTCCCGCGGCCCCGTCAAGCAGCTGGAAGGCTTGGCCAAGAAGGGCAACCTGATCGCCTACGTGGGCGACGTGGTCGGCACCGGCTCCTCCCGCAAGTCCGCTACCAACTCCGTGCTGTGGTTCACCGGCGAAGACATTCCCTTCGTCCCGAACAAGCGCTTCGGCGGCGTCTGCCTGGGCTCCAAGATCGCCCCCATCTTCTTCAATACCATGGAAGATGCCGGCGCTCTGCCCATCGAAATCGACGTGGCCCAGATGGACATGGGCGACGAGATCGAGCTGAAGATCGACCAGGCCTCCGCCAAGGTCAGCGCCTTCAAGAACGGCACCCTCATCGCTGAAACCCAGCTGAAGACCCAGGTCATCCTGGACGAAGTCCGCGCCGGCGGCCGTATCCCCCTGATCATCGGCCGCGGCCTCACCGCCAAGGCCCGCGAGGCCCTGGGCCTGGCTCCCTCCACCCTGTTCCGCCTGCCCCAGCAGCCCAACGATCCGGGCACCGGCTACTCCCTGGCCCAGAAGATGGTTGGCAAGGCCTGCGGCCTGCCGGTCGGCAAGGGCATCCTGCCGGGCACCTACTGCGAGCCGAAGATGACCACCGTCGGCTCCCAGGACACCACCGGCCCCATGACCCGCGACGAGCTGAAGGACCTGGCTTGCCTGGGCTTCTCCGCCGACCTGGTGATGCAGTCCTTCTGCCACACCGCCGCTTATCCCAAGCTGGTGGACGTGAAGATGCACCGCGAACTGCCGTCCTTCATCTCCACCCGCGGCGGCGTTGCCCTGCGTCCGGGTGACGGCGTCATCCACTCCTGGCTGAACCGTCTCCTGCTGCCCGACACCGTCGGTACCGGCGGCGACTCCCACACCCGCTTCCCGATCGGCATCTCCTTCCCGGCCGGCTCCGGCCTGGTGGCCTTTGCCGCCGCCACCGGCGTCATGCCGCTGGACATGCCGGAATCCGTGCTGGTGCGCTTCAAGGGCAAGATGCAGCCCGGCATCACCCTGCGTGACCTGGTGAACGCCATCCCCTACTACGCCATCAAGCAGGGCCTGCTGACCGTCGAGAAGAAGGGCAAGAAGAACGTCTTCTCCGGCCGCATCCTGGAAATCGAAGGCCTGCCCGACCTGAAGGTCGAGCAAGCGTTCGAACTCTCCGACGCCGCTGCCGAGCGTTCCGCCGCCGCCTGCTCCGTGGCCCTGAACAAGGAACCCATCGTCGAGTACCTGCGCTCCAACATCACCCTGATGAAGTGGATGATCGCCGAAGGCTACCAGGACGCCCGTACCCTCAAGCGCCGCATCAAGGCCATGGAGGACTGGATCGCCAACGGCACCCTGCTGAAGGCCGACGCCAATGCCCAGTACGCCGCCGTGATCGAGATCGACCTGGCTGAAGTCACCGAGCCGATCCTGGCCTGCCCGAACGACCCGGACGACGTGAAGCTCCTGTCCGAAGTCGCCGGCGACAAGATCGACGAAGTCTTCATCGGCTCCTGCATGACCAACATCGGCCACTTCCGTGCCGCCGGTAAGGTCCTGGACGGCAAGTCCGACATCCCGGCCCGCCTGTGGATCGCCCCGCCCACCAAGATGGACGCCCTCATCCTCACCGAAGAAGGCTACTACTCCGTCCTGGGCAAGGCCGGCGCCCGCATGGAAATGCCGGGCTGCTCCCTGTGCATGGGCAACCAGGCCCAGATCCGCAAGGGTTCCACCGCCATCTCCACCTCCACCCGTAACTTCCCGAACCGTCTGGGCATCGACACCCGCGTCTATCTCGGCTCCGCCGAGCTGGCCTCGATGTGCGCCCTGGCCGGCCGCATCATCACCAAGGAAGAGTACATGGAGCAGATCCAGCTGGTGAATGCCAAGGCTGGCGAGGTGTACCGCTACATGAACTTCGACCAGATCGCCGATTTCGTGGAAGTGGCGAACACCGTTGAGGTCTAAGCGGCCGAAGTAGCTTCAAAGGAAACGCCCCGGTCGGGAAACTGACCGGGGCGTTTTGTTTTGCGGGGGCCTAAACCTGCCGGCTGGTATTGAAATAGGCCACCCACCGGTCGATGTGCGCCCCGTACTGCACCAGGTTCCAGTCGTTCTGGGTGGTCAGTCGGGGCGAGCCAGCGTTGTAGCTGGCGGCCAGGAGGGGCGGCTGGTTGCGGTGCTTGGCGTACTCCCGGTTGAAATACTTGATGGCCAGCCCGGCGGCGTAGAGATCGTCCCCGGGAAGGCGGCAGGTGAGGTCGGTGATGGCGGCGGCCTCGGCCAGGCTGCCCTTGGGCGCCTTCTTGCCGTTGAGGCCAAGGGCGGTGGAGATGAGGACGTGGTGGGCGCCCACCGACACCCGGCTGGGGGTGCTCAGGGGATTGACGTAGCCCGGCTCCCGCCGCTCCAGGTACTTTTGCCCGCCGGCTCCGGAGATGTAGCGGACCGTCTGGTCCAGCTTGTCGCCCTGGCCGCCGGTGCCGTTGCCGTACACGCCTTTCAGTCCGGCCTCGGTGAGCTTGGTCGGGACGCTGCCCAGGGATTCGGTGAAGGAGTTGGCGACCAGCACATCCAGGCCGTAGCCGAATTCGTCGAGAGTGCCCAATTGGAGCCGGCCCCGGTAGGCAGCCTTCACCCGGCGGACTGCAGCCACCGACTTGGAGAGATGCATGTAGTCGGGCACGTTGCCGGGGGTGCCGACTTCGCAGAGATAGCGGCTGCCGGTGCATCGCCATTTCTTGCCGGCTCCAAAGCGGAACCAGCCGTCGTCCAGTTGTTGTAGCGCCATGGTTCAACCCTTTCCGTCAGAGGGTTCGGTAGTGGCCTGATAGCCCATGCTGCCCCGGGCGACCCGGATGGTGAGCGGCATCGCTTCCGGATCGTCTCCAGCGGTCAGGCTGTAGCGGGGTTCCCCTGTCTCGGATCGGCCCAGAATCCAGTCCGCCAGCCGGGCCGGCCAAGGTTTCCGGAAGGGCTTGAGGTTGAGCTGCAATTCGACCTCATCCAGACCCGCCAGGTACTCGATGTTCGGCAGCGCCGCCTCCGGCGCAACGCCCCTCCAGGCGTTCACTTGGGCAGCCTGGAAACTGGCTTGGGCCACGGTGACTTCCTGAAGGAGGCTGGCGACGAGCTGGCCGCGGGTGAATCCGGTGCTTGGCATGGCTGGGGGCTGGCGGCCGATTCGGTCCTGTCAGCCCTTGTTGGCGTTTGCCGGGACCGTGGTGCTGGTTTCCTGGATGCCGGTGGTGATCCAGGAGAGAAGCTTCTGCAACCCGGCCGGAATTTCCGACTCGCTGGCATGAACCGTGACTTCCAGCATGCCACTCCGGTTGGTGGTGGCCTCGCGGCTGCATTCGTGGGCCAGGCCGCCCTTGATGGACAGATTGAGGAGCGATGCCAATCCGGAGCCGCCCAGGGAGCCCTCCAGGTTGCTCTTGGTGTCGTCGGTTTCCTTCACCACCTGGCTGATCTCGAACTTGAAGTGGGTGGTCAGGGAGTCGATCCGCAGATGGGGGACGGGGACGCAGGCCAGCAGGGGGGCATTGACCTCCCGGGTCACCTTGCCGCCGTTGCCGTCGGTCTGGGCCTTGAAATTCACGGTCTGGCCGGCCACATCCTGGAGGAAGGCCTTGGTGGTTGCAGCGATACTGCCCTGGGCCTGGACGGCGGCGACCAGGGGGGCGGAGATGATGAAGTCCAGCGGCAAGGCCTGGAATTCGGAACCGACGGTGCTCACATTGGATGTATCTGCCATGGCTTGCTCCTCGAGGTGGTTTCTTTGTTGCGGATGGATGGGGAGCGGCCGCTGCACGAGCGGCCGGCTTCCCGCAAGGGCTTACTGGGGTTTGGCTTCCGCCGGCTTGGTCGGCAGGTTGTGGACGGTGGCCGCCTGGGTCAGGGTCGAGAGCAACTTGTCGAGGCCGCTGGGCACGGCCATCTGCCCCACCTTGATCTTGATGTGGATGCTGGAACGGTTGCGGGACCAGGCCTTGTCCGTGGTGCCGGCCCCCGCCTTGTCGCCGCCATCGACGACGTTGCCCCGCAGGCTGACCGGGTCTTCAACCAGGTACCAGGGGCGCTTGGTCGGGTCCTCGTCGGCCTTCTCGCCGCGCTTGGTCTGCAATTGGGTGTGGGGAGCGTAGCGTTCAGCCAGGAAATCGTATTCGAACTCGGCGGATTCCACGCCCAGCGGCACGGAAGGGACCAGGGCCAGGGCGGGAATGGTCACCTGCTGGAGGACTTCGTGGCCGTCGATCTGGACCTTATTGACGAAGGGCAGGGTGAAAGGGGTCAATTGCGACGGATCGTCGATGACGGGCTCGTTATGCTCGTTCATCTTGACGTGGGAGTAACCGAGCTGCAGCAGATAACTCAGGAAAGCCCGGGAATTGTGCACCTGGGCTTTCACCAGGGCGGTCAGCGGCGCCAGGATGGCCGCGGAAAGAGATACGTCCGGAATGTCGTCCCCGCCGGCTGCAGGGACGTTGTCTTTCTTATCAACCATTGTCTGCCTCCCCCTAATGTCATCACTTTACCGTATTGACATTGGACAGACAATGAATTTGGCATAGTCCGAAAGCATTATTCATGTCGAGCGGCCTACGCGATGGCTCTTCGAGCTACCCCGGCTCCACCGGACGCCAGCGGCTCTTGGCCCATCTGGTCCTTTCCGCCCTGGGGGTGAAGGTCCAGGCCACCACCCGGCTCTGCTTCTGTCCCTGGGCCATGGGAATGACCCGGGTCGCGCAGGTACGGAGCTTGGCGAGGACGGCTTCCACCACGGGCAGGTTTTCCGCCTTGGAAACCAGGGTGGTGAACCACAGGCAGCGCTTCGGAATGCCGGCGCTCTGCTCGATCAGGCGTTGGAGGAAGACCCGTTCGCCACCGGGATACCAGAGTTCGCTGCTCGTGCCGCCGAAGTTGAGGCGGGGCGCAGGACCGCCTTTCCCTGCCTTGCCCAGGTTCTTCCATTTGCGCTGGGCGGCGGCCATGACTTCCTGGGGAGAGGCGTGGAAGGGCGGGTTGCAGAGGGAGATGTCGAATTTGTCTCCGGTGCGCAGCACACCGACGAAAACGTTGTCGGGCACCGGTTGGTGGCGCAGCTCGATGGCCCGGCCCAGACCCGGGTTGGCGGCTACGATCTTGCGGACATTGGCGATGGCCAAGGGATCGGTATCCACCCCGACGAAGCGCCAGCCGTATTCGGCATGGCCCACCAGGGGATAGACGGCATTGGCGCCGACGCCGATGTCCAGCACCCGCAGCTTGTTCCCCCGGGGGATCACGCCCTCGTTGTCCTCGGCCAGCAGATCGGCCAGGTAATGGAGCATGTCGGCGCGGCCAGGGATGGCTGGGCACAGGTATTGGCCCGGGATGTCCCAGCCCTGGATGCCGTAATCCGTCAGCAGCAGGGCGCGGTTCAGGGCCTTGACGGCGGCCGGGTTGGAAAAGTCGATGCTCCGGGTTCCGGCCGGGGTAGTGACGACGAATCTCGCCAGGCTGGAGGTCGCGGCGCAGAGGGCGTCGAAGTCGTAGCCGTTCAGGTGGCGGTTGCGGGGATGGAGTCCGGGCTTGGGCGTGTCGGGGCTGTGCGTCGTCATGGCAACGGGGGCGATGGCAGAGGGGGCGGAGTATCCCACGGATCAGGGATTCTGGCCGCTCTGCTGGGTATATTTCAGCTGCCCCACGTCATAACCCTGGTCGGAGGCGATCTTGAGCGCCTGGTCCAGCAGCTCCTTGGGCAACTGGGGCGTGCGGGAGAGTATCCACAGGTACTTGCGGTCGGGGCGTCCGACCACCGCCCAACGGTAGCCCGGGTCCAGCCCAATGATCCAGTAGTCGGACCGGAAGGGCCAGAAGAAGGAAACGTGGAGTTGGGCATTGTTGGTGCCCCGCACGGTGCAGGCCTTGCCGTTGGCTTCATCCACGCCGCTCTCGGTGCGGCAGCGGTTGGTGACCGAGATGCAGTCGTCGGCCAGGGGCGCGTATTGGGCTGTGACGTCGCCGATGCAGTTGCGCTGGAAGAACATCGGGTAGCGGGCGATCTCGTACCATTTGCCGGCATAGCGGGCGAGGTCAACTTCCTGGACGCTCCGTACGGCGGGTTCGGCTGCCGCGCCGGCGGCAACGGACATCAGCAAGGCCAACAGCAGGCTGCGCATGGTTTCCCTTTCGCCATCGAAGAGGGGCAATCCTATGATCCGCCAAAGGCCGATCGGTTTCCGCTGAGGCTTCCTTCCGGTCCCTAATGTATTTATCAGGGAAATGCCCGGTAGATGAGAACACGCGGGAATCGGGCTCCTCCAATGCATGAAGCGTTCATGCCCGTTCCATCAGAGGAGGATAACCCATGAGATCGTTCAAGCCCGCCCGAAGCCCGCTGTTCGCCCTGCTGTTGGCCGCCGTGCCCCTGGTCGGCCTGGCCGCCGGCAACGGCATCGACAAGAGCCTGCTGGAACGGGGTCGCTATCTCACCGTCGTGGCCGGCTGCAACGATTGCCATACCCCGGGCTACGCCGCCAGCGATGGAAAGATGGCCGAGCGCCACTGGCTGGTGGGGGACCAGCTGGGATACCGGGGGCCGTGGGGCACCACCTATCCCAGCAACCTGCGCCGTTACTTCAACAACGTCTCCGAGGCGGAATGGCTGCGCACCGCCCGCAACGCCAGCTACCGCCCGCCCATGCCGTCGCCGGCCCTGCGCGCCATGACGGACGAAGATCTGCGGGCCATCTACCACTTCGTCCGCTCCCTGGGGCCGGCCATGTCCCTGGTGCCGGCCTATGTGCCGCCGGAGCAGCAGCCCATCGGCCCGGTGGTTCTCTTTCCCTTGCCGCCGACCTGACCCGAACCCACCGCCAAGAAGCAAAAAGGCCCCGGAAATCGGGGCCTTGTCGTTTCGGTGAGCGGAACTCAGCGCTGGGTCGGGCCGAACTCCACGGGTACCCAGGCGTAGCCCTTGCCCTCGGCGCGGACATGACCGATGCCCGGGAAGGGCAGGTGCATGCCACCCACCAGGAGCTTCTCCTGGGCGGCGCGGGCGAAGAGCTTCTTGCGGGCGATGACGGCCTGCTTCTGGTCGGTGTCGAATTCGATGGCCACCTGGGGCCGGGCGAACTGGACGGCGTGGT
>JBLNBI010000191.1:0-15646 GCA_050259815.1 Actinomycetota bacterium
AATTGGGGGGGATGATGCAGTAATCGGCCTCGATTTCGACAAAGGACTGGGGATCGAAGTTCTTGGGGTCCACCACCGTGTGGTTGATGTTGGTGAACACGCGGAATTCCCGGGCGCAGCGAATATCGTATCCGTAGCTGGAGGTGCCGTAGGAGACGATCTTCTGGCCATTGACCTCGCGCACGAGGTCCGGGGAAAACAGCTCGATCATGCCGTATTGCTCCGCCATGCGGCGAATCCATTTGTCTGATTTGATGGCCATTTTCTGGGGCGCCCGTCTGCCGAAAAACAAAGGCGGGATTTTAACGACAAATCAACGGTTCTTTGTGGTTTTCGGCCACACTTTTTTGTCTTTTCCCCCAAGCACTAGGCAGGTGGCGGGGCGCAGACCAGCTCCAGGTAGAAAGTAGCCCCTTCCCCCGGCGCACTTTCCGCCCACACCCGGCCGCCCATGCGGTCCATGGCCTTCTTCACCAGGGCGAGGCCCACCCCGGTACCGAAGAACTCCTGGGCGCCGTGGAGCCGCCGGAATATCTGGAAAATCTCCTCCCGGTAGGCCATGTCGAAGCCGATGCCGTTGTCCCGCACCCACAGCCGGCAGCGCTCCCCGTCGGATTCGCCGCCGATTTCCACCTCTGGATGGGCCGCCTTGGCGGAATACTTGAGGGCATTGCCCACCAGGTTGCGGAGCACCTGGGCCAGGCCGTGGGGATCGGCCCGCACCCGGACCCGAGGCAGGTCTACACGTAGCGCCGTGCGCTGTTCCCGGATTTCCTCCTGGCGCTCGGCCAGGACGGCATGGATCGCCTCGCCCAGATCGACGCTGCGCAGCTCCTTGGTCTGCTGGTCCACCCGGGCGTAGGCCAGCAGGTCGTCGACCAGGGCCGTCATGCGCTTGGCGCTGCTGCAGATGTGGTCCAGGTAGCGGATTCCGTCCCCCTCCAGGCGATCCCGATAATCCCGCTCCAGGAGGGAGGCGAAGCCGTTGATGCCCCGGAGCGGCGCCTTGAGATCGTGGGAGGCGGCATAGGTGAAAGCCTGGAGTTCCTGGTTGGCGGCCGTCAGATCGGCGGTACGGGCCGTCACCTCGGCCTCCAGCCGGTCCTTGTAGCCCTCCAGGGCCTGCTGGGCCTGCCGGCGCTCGGTCACGTCGCTCAGGAAGCCCCGCCAGATGACGCTGCCGTCCGGCAGGCGTTGGGGAATGGATTTTTCCTCCACCCAGATCTCGCCCTTGTCGGGATGGTCATAGCGGTACTCGGCATGCCAGGGGGTCAGCTCCCGAGCCGATTCCCGGACGGATTCCTGCATCTTGCCGGCGTCGTCGGGATGGACCCGGTCCAGCACCGGCCGGGCATCCTCGGCCAGTTCCTTGGGGCCGTAGCCGAAGACCTTGCGGATGGCCGGACTGGCATAGGGAAAGGATGTGGAACCGTCCGGCCGCAGGCAGAAGGAATGGATCACGCCGGGGGAAAGGTCCGCGACCCGCTCCAGTTCCTGGCGGATGTGCAGCCGCACCATCAGCTTCTGCCGCAGCCAGGACATCCATAGCAGGGCGGCGCAAAAGAAGACAAGAACAAGGGCCGCCAGGAGGGCTTCCCGGGCGGTCTGGCGGATGTCCTGGAAAACCTCGTCCTGGTCGACCTTGGTCACCATCCGCCAAGGGGTGCCGGGAATGAGCTGCAGGTAGCTCAACACGGCCACGCCCCGGTAATCCCGCCCCTCGAATATGCCTTCGCGCCCGAGCAGGGCCTGGACGGCGGGGATTTCTTCCCGGCTCATGGGCAGGGCGTACCGGAGGGCTGCCCCCTCCAGATGGCGGAGGTCGTTGAGAAACAGGACGTCGCTGCCTTCCCGCCGGACGAGGAGCGTCTCGGCGCTGGCGCTGGACGTTGGCCAGGAGCGGATTAGAGGATAGAGGACCCGTTCCGGGTCGATGCCGATCCACAGGAAGCCCAGGGGACGGCCGCCCCCTTCGGGCGGGACGATGGGCACGAGATAGGCGAGCCGGATGGAGCCGCCGGATTCCTGGCGGCGCAGGTCGATCAACTGCGGCCCGTCGTGACTCCCCAGGGAAGCGAGTAAGTCCGCCGGCACTTCAGCCCGGTCGCGCCGCACTGCGCCGGCCAGCAGCCGGGGGATTCCTGCCGGATCAAGCAGTTCCGCTCCCACATAGTTGCCATTGACCAGGAGGGACTGGAGCCGGGCTTCCAGGCGGGCTCCGGAGAGGGAGTCGCGGCGCTCCAGCCAGAGAGCGAAATCCCGCCGGGAGTAGGTGCTGCCGAAAATGAACTGGGCGTCCCAGCGTCTTTCCGCCAACCACGCCTCCACCTGGGCCGCCTTGAAATGGGAGATGGCCCGGAGTTGGTCGTACTCCCGCTGCCGCACATGGGCAGCCTCCGCGGAGTAGGCCAGCCAGCCGAGAACACCGATCCCGGCGGCCAGCAGCAGGAAGACTCCGATCAGGAGCCAGAGATGGTATCCATTGGTGGGCGGGGCCGACAACTGTTCGCCCAGGGCCTCGTCCTGAACCTCGGACGCTGCCCGCCCCTCGGCTCCAGGAGGACGGGCCACGGCGGAGTCCGGGCGAAGGATGGGGGGCATGTTCCGATCAGATGGAAACTGAGGACCAATTTATCCATATAGCCCTCTCTCCGGAAAAATGGATATACCTTATTCGCCCCAAAATGCTTCCAACAGGGCGGTAATTTCCCCTGTCGCCCTCCCGGGGCCGGGGATGGGCGTATGGCATAATCCGGACTCTCGTTTCTTCCGGAATGCCCCCATGGCCACCAAGCAAACCCAAGCCGACGCTGATACCCGCAAGGGGGTGATGCTGGTGGTCGCCCTGGTCGTCGGCGCCATGGTGGTCGGCGCGGCAATCCACTATTTCTGGCAGCGCTACGCCGGCCCCCAGAAGCCCAGGCCCGTGGAAAGCCGCTACCTCAGCCTTGGGGAACAGGCCATGGGCATCGGCAACCACAGCATCCTCATCCATTTCACCCTGGAATACGTGGGCAGCGATACCGAGGAATCCCTGAAGAAAGTGATGCCGAAGCTGAAGAGCCAGGTCACCAACCGCATGTCCCAGATCCAGACCTCCGATCTCGGGAAGCTGCGCACCCCCCAGGGCAAGAAGGAGTTGGCCAACGACATGCGCACCCTGGTGCGGGATGCCTTGCCGGAAGAGGACGCCAAGAACGTGAAGGGCGTCCTGTACGAGAAGTTCCTGATCGGGGAGTGACCCGGCTGCGGGCCCCTCCCCGTCCTGCCGATCAGGTGTTCTGGACGACGATATTGGGGAACTTGGCGGTCATGTCCTTGGCCTTTTCGGCAATCTTGACCGCCACCCGCCGGGCGATGGCCCGGTAGAGTTCCGCCGCCCGGGAGTCGGGCGCCCCCACCACGGTGGGATGGCCGCCGTCGGCCATTTCCCGGATGGACAGCTCCAGGGGCAGCGCCCCCAGGAATTCCACCCCGTAGTCCTGGCACATCTTCTCGCCGCCGCCGTGGCCGAAGATGTGCTCCTCGTGGCCGCAGTTGGAGCAGATGTGGATGCTCATGTTCTCGACGATGCCCAGGATGGGGATATTCACCTTCTCGAACATCTTCAGGCCCTTGCGGGCGTCGATGAGGGCGATGTCCTGGGGGGTGGTGACGATGACGGCGCCGGTGACCGGCACCTTCTGGGCCAGCGACAGCTGGGTGTCGCCGGTACCCGGAGGCATGTCGACGATCAGGTAATCCACGTCCTTCCAGTTGGTCTGGTGGAGGAGTTGGTCCAGGGCCTGGGTGACCATGGGGCCGCGCCAGACCATGGGGGTTTCCGCATCCACCAGGAAGCCGATGGACATGGCCTGGATGCCGTGTGCCTCCAGGGGTTCCATGGACTGGCCGTCCTTGGACTCCGGCTGGCGGTCGGCAATGCCCAGCATGACGGGCTGGGAGGGGCCGTAGATGTCGGCGTCCAGGATGCCGACCGAGGCGCCTTCCTGGGCGAGGGCCAGCGCCAGGTTGACGGCGGTGGTACTCTTGCCGACGCCGCCCTTGCCGGACGCGACGGCGACGATGTTCTTCACCCCGGGCAGGAGCTTCACCCCGACCTGGACCGCATGGGCCACAATCTTGGAATAGACGTTGGCGGAAACGTTGCCGACCCCGGGCACCGCCTTGACGCCGGCGATCACCTGGCGGCGGATTTCGTCGATCTGGGTCTTGGCCGGGTAGCCGAGCTCGATGTCGAAGGAGACATCGCCGCCGTCGATCTTGAGATTCTTGACGGACTTCGATTTGACGAAATCCTTCTGGGTATTCGGGTCTACGATCTGGGCAAGGGCAGCCAGAATGGTTTCTTGGCTCAGGGCCATAGGTTTCTCCAGGTTATATCCGACTTTTCCAGTCAAGTTTACCGCAGCATCCCCAATCCCACCATAGAGACGATCCCCCATCGGACGGTACCAGCATGTCACTCATCCTCACCGAAATGGCCGAAGGCATCGGCACCATCACCCTCAATTACCAGATCAAGCGCAACGCCCTGTCCGAGTCCCTGATCCAGGCCATCTCCAAGGCTCTCAAGGACTTCGAGCAGCAGGGCATCCGGGCCGCCATCCTCCGCGCCCAGCCCGGGGCCAAGGTGTGGTCCTCGGGCCACAACGTGGACGAACTGCCCCTGGGCGGCCACGATCCCCTGGGCTGGCAGGACCCCCTGCGCATGGTCATCCGGGACATCGAAGCCGCTCCCTTCCCGGTCATCGCCATGGTGGAGGGCACCGTCTGGGGCGGCGCCTGCGAGCTGGTCTTCGCCTGCGACATGATCATCGCCACCCCGGAAGCCACCTTCGCCGCCACCCCGGCCAAGCTGGGGGTGCCCTACAACGCCTCGGGCCTCCTCACCTTCCTCAACGCCGCCCCGCCCCACATCGCCAAGGAACTGATCTTCACCGGCCGGCCCATGACCGCCGCCCGTCTGGAACGCCAGGGCATCATCAACCATGTGGTGGAAGTGGCTGAGATCGACAAATTCACCCGGGAGATGGCCCGGGCCATGACCCGCAATTCGCCGCTCGCCATCGGGGTCATGAAGGAGCAGCTGCGCATCCTCTCCCACGCCCATGCCCTGTCGCCCCAGGACTTCGAGCGCATCCAGGGCCTGCGGCGGGTGGTCTACAGCAGCCGGGACTACGCCGAGGGGATCAAGGCCTTCAAGGAAAAGCGCAAGCCGGTCTACCTGGGCGAGTAGGCCCGGAATATTCGCCATCCCGGGCGATCTTTAGGGCGATTGCACTGTCAATGCCCTAAATGTTGCGCCCGAGGAGGCGATGAATCCGTCTGCCGCGCCCCAGCCCGCGCCAGCCAGCGCCACTCCGGCCGACCGGGAACCGGTACGCTACGGCATCCGCTTCCTCCTGGCGGTCAGCGCCACCCTGCTCACCGCCGTCACCGCCGGACTCACGGCCTACGCCTACCTGGCCCTCGACCACCTCCAGGCCCGCATGGAGGGCCTGGCCCAGGGCAACCTGGTGGAAATCAGCCTGGCCCGGCGGCTCCACGACAGCACCGAAGCCCTGCTCCGCCCCATCAACCTGATGGCGGAGCTGCCCGGAGAGGCCCCCACCACCGCCACCCTCAACGCCGTGGGGATGCAGCTCCGGGACGTGCGGACCAATGCCGACGCCCTCTCCGCCCGCCTGGCGGACTTCGGTTCCGATACCGACCAGGAACGCATGGCCAAGGCCCTGGCCGCCCTTCAGGCCACCGAGCAGGCGGTGCGGGACTTTTCCCTCGCCGCCGGCCGCCGGGCGGTGGCCGAGGGCCGGCGCACCGAGCTGACCCGGCGCATCGAGCGCCAGTTCGACCAGCATTTCGAAAACGCCACCCGGGTAGAGAACCTGATGCGCACCCTCGTCACCCGGGCCATGAGCACCGAGCTGCCGGAGGCCGCCCAGCAGGGCCAGCTCCAGACCCGCCTGGACAGCTTCCTGGACCGGGAGATGATCTGGCTGGCGGTGGCCCAGGACCTGCGCACCGATGCCCGGGAGCTGCTATCCCTGGTCCGCAGCCTGGAGCAGGAAAACGATGCCGCCCGCCTGCCCATGGCCCAGCGCAGCGTGGAAACCTACGCCAACCGGCTGCTGGCCTGGCACCGCCTGCCGGACGGGGACGGGGTGCGCAGCCTGGGCAAGGTGACCGACGCCCTGGTGGCCTCCCTGACCACGCCGCCCTCCCTGGCCCAGCTACGGGGCGAAGAAATTTCGGCGGAATCCGCCGTCGCCGCCTCGGCCAAGCGGGCCGCCGCGGCGGCGGCCGGCTTCTCGATCCTCATGCAGGAAGTGGTGCATGAGTTGGGCCAGGACGTGCGAGCCGGCATCCGGCGCACCCGCAACGAGGTGCAGCGGGCCCAGGCCATGCTCACCATCGCCGCCACCCTGGCGGCCATCATCGGCATCCTCCTGGTCTACGGGGTGGTGACCCGGCGGGTGATCCACCCCCTGGAGCGCATCACCCACGTCATGCGCCGGGCCGCCGCCGATCTTTTCGCCGGCAAGCCCGGATGGCAGACTGGCCTCATCCCCGCCAGCCCTTCGGACAACGACGAGGTAGCCGCCATGTACCGTGCCCTGGGGGTCTTCCGGGACATGCTCACCCAGCGGGAGGAGGATCTGAGCCGCAGCGAGGCGCAACTGCGCACCATCCTGGTCACCATCAACGAGGCCATCCAGCTCTGGGACCGGGCGGGACTGCTGGTCTATGCCAACAACGCCGCCACCCACCTCTTCGGCGTCCCGGTGGGGCGCTTCTACAACCAGGTACCGGGCCACTGGCAGTTCCTTCACGACGACGGCACGCCCTTCACCACCGACGACTTCCCCCACATCCTGGCCCTGCGCACCGGGGTCGGCCAGACCGGGGTGGTGATGCAGGTAGTGAATCCCTCGGGCATCAGCCACTGGCTCCTCATCAACGCCCAGCCGGTGACCGATGACGACGACGGGGAGGTGCTGGGCGTGGTGAGTTCCTGCTCGGACATCAGCGAATTCAAGCTCCACCAATCCCAGCTCGAATACCTGGCCCACCACGACCCCCTCACCAACCTGCCCAACCGCACCCTGCTGGAAGACCGCCTGGAGCACGCCATCTTCAATGCCGACCGCCACGGCACCCTGCTGGCCGTGTGCTACCTGGACCTGGACGGCTTCAAGCCGGTGAACGACCAGTACGGCCACGCCGCCGGCGATACCCTGCTGCGGGAAGTCTCCCAGCGCCTGAAGGCCCGGCTGCGGGGGGGCGACACGGTGGCCCGGCTGGGGGGCGACGAATTCGTCCTGCTCCTGTGCGAACTGGGGGATGTGGAGGAATGCCAGCACACCCTGGAGCGGGTGCTGGAAAGCATCAGCATGCCCTGCACCCTGGGCACCGATCCCCAGTTCTGCGCCTACGTCACCGCCAGCATCGGGGTCACCATCTACCCCACGGACAAGGCCGATTCCAACGCCCTGCTGCGCCACGCCGACTACGCCATGTACCTGGCGAAACAGGCGGGCAAGAACGCCTTCCGGCTTTTCCAGCCCAACGCCCCCAAGTCCCCAGCCTCGGAAACCCGGCATTAGGTCGGGGAGCGGGTGGCCGGGTCATCCCGGTTATTTTTCCTCGCTGCCGCCTTCCCGGTGAGCTTTGGCGAAGGTCAGGATCACTTCCCGCAGGACCTTGCGCTGGTGAACGGGAAGGGAGAGAAAAGCCTCGAACACTTCGCGCTCCAGGTATCCGATGCCCTCGTCCCAGCGTTGGCGGCGCTCTTGCACGGAACGGCTCACCCGGTCGCCGAAACGGAGCACATGGGGTTCTACCCCCAACCAGTCCGCGAGTACCTGCAATTTCTCCTGGGAAGGGATGGCCTCGCCATGGAGCCAGCGCGAAACCGCCTGAAAACTCACCGAGCGCCCCCAATAACGGCTGTTGAACCCTTTTTCCAGCACGGCTGGCCGCGGCTCGTAGCCGGCATCCACCATGGCCTGCCGCAGACGTTCGGCAAATTCGGCTTTTTCGTTCATGAACAGAAAGTTAAACGTCGGCCGGCCAATCATTAAACTTTCTGTTGTATTATTTACCCAACATTCGATTGAACAGCCGGCCATGAAGATCATGGCTTCCCGGAGGCAGCCCCCCATGAAAATCGGCGATTCTCTCTCCAATTACCTTAGTCCGCTGACGTTCTGCCTGCGGATCGGAAGAATTTCCCTTGGGAATCTCTTACGAAGAAGAGATGACGCATCTCCAAAGATGGCAGAGGCAATGGTCGGCCCCTCCCGCAAGACGATGGAAGAAGATCAAGGCAAGGTATGCCTGAGGTGCGGGCGCCAGGAGCATGAAGCCGGCTACACCCGCTGCATGGACTGCGGCGGCATCCTGTGGACGCCGGAAAATGTCGGCGGCAAACCCGGCAACAGGGACATGGACGAGGCTAGCCGGCTGATCCGGGCGGGCAGGACTCCCTGGCGGGAGCATGGTTGAAAAAGCGGGACGAAGGTCGATTAGGCTAAAATTGCGGGTCATCCAAGAAATCCGTGCCCGCCATGACCCGCAAGATTCTCGTCACTTCCGCCCTGCCCTACGCCAACGGCTCCATCCACCTCGGCCATCTGGTCGAGTACATCCAGACCGACGTCTGGGTGCGCTTCCAGAAGATGCGGGGCAACGAGTGCTGGTACGTCTGCGCCGACGACACCCACGGCACCCCCATCATGCTGCGGGCCGAGAAGGAAGGCATCACCCCGGAAGCCCTGATCCAGCGCGTCCATGGCGAGCATTCCCGGGACTTCGCCGGTTTCCTGGTGGGCTTCGACAACTACTACTCGACCCATTCCGACGAGACCCGCGCCTGCGCCAACGACATCTACGGCAAGCTCAAGGCCGCCGGCCTCATCGAGACCCGCACCATCGAGCAGTTCTACGACCCGGTGAAGGCGATGTTCCTGCCGGACCGCTTCATCAAGGGCGAGTGCCCCAAGTGCGGTGCCAAGGACCAATACGGCGACAACTGCGAAGTGTGCGGCGCCGCCTACGCCCCCACCGAGCTGAAGAACCCCTACTCCGCGGTTTCCGGCGCCAAGCCTGAGCTGCGCAACTCCGAGCACTACTTCTTCAAGCTCTCCGATCCCCGCTGCGAGTCCTTCCTGCGCAAATACACCAGCCGGGACAACGGCGTGCTCCAGCCGGAAGCCGCCAACAAGATGCAGGAATGGCTGGGCGCCGAGGGCGAGAACAAGCTCACCGACTGGGACATCTCCCGGGACGCCCCCTACTTCGGCTTCGAGATCCCCGACGCCCCGGGCAAGTACTTCTACGTCTGGCTGGACGCCCCCATCGGCTACATGGGCTCCTTCAAGAACCTGTGCGGCAAGAAGGGCCTGGATTTCGACGAGTTCTTCAAGCCGGATTCCACCGCCGAGTTGTACTACTTCATCGGCAAGGACATCCTCTACTTCCACGCCCTCTTCTGGCCTGCCGAACTGGCCCACGCCGGCTTCCGCACCCCCACCAAAATCTTCGCCCACGGCTTCCTGACCGTGGACGGGGCCAAGATGTCCAAGAGCCGCGGCACCTTCATCACCGCGGAAAGCTACCTCGCCACCGGCCTCAACCCGGAATGGCTGCGCTACTACTACGCCGCCAAGCTCTCTTCCACCATGGAGGACATCGACCTCAACCTGGAGGACTTCGTCGCCCGGGTGAATAGCGACCTGGTGGGCAAGTACGTCAATATCGCCAGCCGCTCGGCGGGCTTCATCGCCAAGCGCTTCAACGGCCAGCTCGCCCCGGCCCAGGCCGACCTGCCGGCCATCCGCTCCATCCAGGAAGCGGCCGAGCGGGTCGCCGAGCTGTACGAGGCCCGGGAATTCGGCAAGGCCATGCGGGAAGTCATGCTGCTGACCGATGCCGCCAACCAGTACGTGGATAGCGTCAAGCCCTGGGAACTGGCCAAGCAGGAAGGCAAGGAGGTGGAACTCCACGCCGCCTGCACCAACGCCCTGAACCTCTTCCGCCTGCTGACGGTGCTCCTGAAGCCCATCCTGCCGGCCATCGCCGCCAAGGTGGAGAAGTTCATGAACATTGCTCCCCTGGGCTGGAACGACGCCCAGACCCTGCTGGCCGCCGGCCACGCCATCAACCCCTACGAGCACCTGATGACCCGTATCGACCCGAAGCAGATCGAGAAACTGATCGACGCCAACAAGCAGACCCTGGCCCCGGTGCCGGAGCAGCAATCCCAGCAGCGCCACGCCGAGCACCAGCAGAAGGAAGCCCAGGCGGCGGCCGCCGAGCCCGTTCACTGCACCATCGACGACTTCATGAAGGTGGACCTGCGCATCGCCAAGATCGTCGAGGCCAGCCACGTGGAAGGGGCCGACAAGCTCATCCGCCTGCAGCTCGACATCGGCGAGGAGAAGCCGCGCCAGGTCTTCGCCGGCATCAAGTCCGCCTACGACCCGGCCGCCCTGGTGGGCCGGCTGACGGTCATGGTCGCCAACCTGGCCCCGCGCAAGATGAAGTTTGGCATGTCCGAAGGCATGGTGCTGGCCGCCTCCGACCCGGAAGGGAAGACCGGCGGGCTCTACATCCTGTCGCCGGATTCCGGCGCCCAGCCCGGGATGCGGGTGAAGTAAGGTAAGAAACAAGGCCGGTCCTACCGGCCTTTTTTGCAGGCCGGCAATCCTAAAAAACAGAACCGGCCGAAAGGGGGACGACATGAAGCAACTGGTCAGCCGGCTCTACCAGACCGGCGATTTCTGGGGCGGCCTGGCGGCCATGCTGGTGGCCCTGCCGGCCGCCATCGCCTTCGGGGTCACCATCTATTCCGCCATCGGCCCCGGCTATTCGGCCCTGGGCGCCCTGGCCGGCATCATCGGCGCCACGGTGATCGGCCTGGTGGCCTCCGTCCTGGGCGGCACCGACCGGCTCATCAGCGCCCCCTGCGCCCCGGCCGCCGCGGTGCTTTCCGCCTTCGCCATCGAGTTGGTGCACCAGGGCGTCGCCCCCGCCACCATCGTCCTCATGCTGCCCATGCTGGGCATCCTGGCGGGCATGCTCCAGGTACTGTTCGGCTTCGTCGGCATCGGACGGCTGATCAAGTACGTGCCTTACCCGGTGGTCAGCGGCTACCTGTCGGCGGTGGGGCTCATCATCATCGGCAGCCAGCTCCAGAAATTCGTCGGCGCCCCGGCGGGCACGCCCTGGTGGCAGGCGGCCATTTCGCCCTGGATGTGGGATTGGCGGGGCCTCGTGGTAGGCCTCGTCACCGTGGTCGCCATGGTCCTCGGGCCGCGACTCACGACCCGGCTGCCCGGCACCATCCTGGGCATCCTCGCCGGCGGCCTGGCCTACTTCTTCCTGTCCCTCCAGGACGAATCCCTGCAACAGCTCGCCGGAAACCCCCTGGTGGTCGGCGCCCTGGGCACCCAGGGGCAGGATTACTTCGCCTCCATCACTTCACGCTGGCACGACCTCGGCGACCTGCGCCTCGGCCAAGTGGCGGCCCTCCTGGGCAGCGCCCTGACCCTGGCGGCCCTACTCTCCATCGACACCCTGAAGACCTGCGTCGTCCTGGACCAGATGACCCGTAGCCGCCACGATTCCAACCGGGAACTGGTGGCCCAGGGCCTCGCCAACGTCGCCTCCTCGGCGGTAGGGGGCATCCCCGGCGCCGGCACCATGGGCGCCAGCCTGGTGAATCTATCCAGCGGAGCCAGCACCCGGGCCTCCGGCCTGGTGGAAGCCATCGCCGCCCTGGTGGCGGCCCTCATCCTGGGCGCCTTCATCGCCTGGACGCCGGTGGCCACCCTGGCCGGCATCCTGATGGTGGTAGGGTTCCGCATGCTGGACAAGGAGCCGTTGCGATTCGTGGAATCCAGCGCTACCGTCCTCGATTTCGGCGTGGTGCTGGCGGTGATCATGGTGGCGCTGACGGTTGGACTGATCGCCGCCTCGGCGGTGGGCGTGGGGCTCGCCATCATCCTCTTCCTGCGGGAGCAGATCGGCGGCTCCGTGGTGCGCCACAAGTACTACGTGAACCAGATTTCCTCCACCTGGTACCGGCCCGAATCGGAAATGCGTATCCTCGAGCAGAAGGGGGACCAGGGCGTGGTCTTCGAGCTCCAGGGCAGCCTCTTCTTCGGCACCACCCAGCAGCTCTACGGGCAGATGGAAGCCGAGCTCAAAACCCGCAGCTTCGTCATCCTGGACCTGAAGCGGGTGCAGTCGGTAGACGTCACCGCTGCCCACCTTCTCCACCAAGTCCGCGACACCCTGGCGGAACGGGGGGCGATGCTGCTGCTCTCCGGCGTCCGGGAACTGCTGCCCAACGGCCGCAACCTGCGGGAATTCCTGGACCAGATCGGCGTAACCAGCGACAGCGAGGCGGTGCGGGTCTTCCCGGAACGGGACAGCGCCATCGAATGGGTGGAAGACCGTCTCCTGGGGGAAAGGGAGGATAGCGCCCCCGATCCCGAAATCCCGCTCCAGCTCCAGGAGATGGAGCTCTTCAAGCACCGCAAGGACGAAACCCTGGTGGACCTGGAGAGCCGCATGCAGCAGCGCATCTTTGCCGCCGGGGAAACCATTTATTCCCGGGGCGAATCCGGGGACTGCATCTACCTGATCCGGCGCGGCGCGGTGCGGATTTTCGTGCCCATCGGCGCCGGGCGCATCCGCCACATCGCCACCTTCGGCCGGGGGGACTTTTTCGGCGGCCTGGCCTTCCTGGACGGCAGCCCCCGGGGCAACGACGCCATCGCCTCCGCCGAAACCGAGGTCTATGTCCTGTCCCTGGAACAGTTCAGCAAGCTGGCCGACGAGCACAAGCGGGTGGCCTACACCCTGGTGACCGAGATCGCCCGCACCCTGGCCCGGCGGCTACGCTACGCCGACAAGGAAATCTCCATGCTCCAGGAGTACTAGGGCGCCTCGACCGAGGCACCCCGGGACGGGATCAGTCCTTCAGCAGCACCCACTTGCCGCCCTTGACGGTCATCATGACCCGGGCCCGCTCGTCCATGCCGTTGTGGTTCTGGGGCGTCATGTTGAACACGCCCTGGGCACCCACCACTTCCCTAGACTGCTCCAGAGCGTCCCGCAGGGCCTCCCGGAATTCCGGGGTACCGGGCTTGGCCTTCTTCAGGGCCGTCGGCACGGCCTTCTGGAGCAGCAGGCCGGCGTCGAAGGTGTTGGCGCCGAAGGTGGACATGCTGCCCGCCCCGTACTTGGCTTCATAGGCCTTGATATAGCCTTGGGCCACCGGCTTGATGGGATTCTTCGGATCCAGGTCGTCGGCCACCAGCATGGGGCCGCCGGCCATGAGCGTCCCTTCCACCGCCTGCTTGCCGAGCTTGATGAAGTCGTTGGTAGCGACGCCGTGGGTCTGGTAGATGCGGCCCTTGAAGCCTTTTTCCTGCAAGCCGGCCTGGGGCAGCACCGCCGGGCCGCCGGTGGCGGCGATGAACACGGCGTCCGGCTTGGCGGCGATGGTCTTCAGCACCTGGCCGGTCACCGACTGGTCGGTGCGGGCGAAACGCTCGTTGGCGACGATGCGGATACCCGCCTTCTCGGCCAGGGCGCCGAACACCTTGTACCAGTTTTCGCCGTAGGGATCGTTGAAGCCGATGAACCCGATGGTCTTCACCCCGGCCGCCTTCATGTGGCCCAGCACCGCCTCGGCGATGAGGTCGTCGTTCTGGGTGGTCTTGAACACCCACCTCTTCTTTTCATCCATGGGCTGCACCGCGGCAGAAGAGCCCACGGTGGTCACCAGGGGAGTCTTCGACTCGGCCACGAAATCCAGCATGGCCAGGGCCGCCGGGGTGGTGGTGGGGCCGATGAGGGCATCCACCTTGTGTTCGGAGAGAAGCTTCTTCACCCCGGTTACCGCGTTGGTGGGGTCGGAGGCGTCGTCCAGGACGATGTATTCCACCTTCTGGCCGGCGATCTCGGCAGGCAGCAGAGCCACCGTATTCTTCTGGGGAATGCCCACCACGGCGGTCGGCCCGGTGCTGGAGGCAATCACCCCCACCTTGATGTCCGCCGAAGCGAAGCCGGAGGCAAAGAACAGGGATGCGAGGACGGCGGCACAGCGGGTTTTCGGCATGACGGCTCCAGTTCGGGCAAAATATTGGCCGTGATTATAGCGAGCCCTCCATGCTGACCCTCAACCGGCCGCCCCGCCCCCGCCTGACCCTGCGCATCCTGGCCTATGCCCTGGCCGATGTCTTCGGTCTGGCCTGCGTCTCCATCGGCGCCAGCTGGTTCGTTTCCGGGAAGGGCGCCATCGTGGCGGGCTTTCCCTCCTCCCTGGCGGAAGCCGTGGCCTGTACCGCCGGCGGCGTGGTGGTCATGTTCTGGGCAGTGGCCCGCATCCTTCGGGAAATCCGCAAGCAGGGGCCGGAACTGGAAGCCCGCTACCGCCAGTACATCAACGAGAACCACCCCGGAAAGCTCCCTCCCGAGCCCGAAGACGGCCGCGAGCCGCCGAAGTAAATGCCCGCTGCGACGCCGCTGTTCGAGATGCCCAGCCCCTTCGAGGTGGAGACGGGCAAGGTCCTGATGCTGGAACCCCCCTGGGCTCGCCAGGGGGAATTGCGCCAGCAGCTGCTGGACGAAACCTACCCCAAGCCCTTCGTGGTGGATGACGGGGAGAAGCGCTACCTGTATTTCAACGTGCGCCTGATGCAGAGCGCCATGAGCCTTTCGTCCCCCAACGCCCTGGAACTGCGCTACACCCAGAAGATGATGGCCTTCCTCCTCTTCAACCCGAGGCCGAAGCGCATCGTCCTGATTGGGCTGGGGGGCGGCTCCCTGGTGAAGTTCTGCTACCACCGGCTGCCTTCCACCCAGTTCACCGCTGTCGAGCTGGACCCGGATGTGATCGCCCTGGGGGAAGCCTTTCTGCTGCCGCCCGAGGGCGACCGCCTGCAGATCGTTCAAGGGGATGGCGCCGAATATCTGGAAGAGGCCGAAAAAGGCATCGACGTGCTCATGGTGGACGCCTTCGACAAGACCGGCTTCGCCCCCGCCCTCGCCAACCGGGAATTCCTGGAAAACGCCCAGGCCAAGCTCTCCGGCAGCGGCATCCTGGTGGTGAACCTGGCGGGGGACAAGGAAAGTTACGCCGGCCTCATCGGCCTGGCCATGGACGTGTTCGACGACCAGGTGATGGTCTTCTCGGTGCCGGAGGACGGCAACCACATCCTCCTGGCCTTCAAGGACCGCTACTTCGAGCCCCGCTGGCGGCAGGTGCACAATTTCGCCAAGGAGCTGCGGGCCCGCTTCGGCCTCGACTTCCCCGCCTTCGCCCAGAAGATGGAGCGCTCCGCCAAGCTGGGCATGGCCCGCCGCGAGGCGATCCGGGGGCGTTGACCCGGCCATTTCCTCCAACCGGGGAAATTAATTCTGAGTGAGTAAAATTTCCACCCGTGACGTATGCGGTGCGCCTACAATGGCCGCTCATTCACACCCATGCATCTGCATACAAACCAGGAGAAACCCATGCGTCTGATTTCCATGCTCATCGCTTCCGCCGTCATCTCCACCGCCGCTTTCGGCCAGGCTTCCCAGGCCGGCCCGAAGGGCGCCATGTCCTCCCCGAACGCCCAGGGCGTTC
>JBLNBI010000192.1:0-3241 GCA_050259815.1 Actinomycetota bacterium
GACCAGCTTGATGTCGAACTTTTCATATTTGGCGTCGCGGACGCCGAGTGCGACGTTCTCGAAGTCGCAGAACACCGCCATGCTGACGGTGTCGTGGGGTGAAGCCATGTAATTCTCCGGTTGTTTTCTGGCTGGCTTGCCGCAATCCCGGGAGGATATCCCATCCCGTCTCCAGCCGCCGGAGTATTACCTGCTAGGCGCAGCCCGGCGCAGGGCGATGTGGGCCCTCACCATGTCCGGGACCTGGCCGGACAGGCCGGAGTTCCGCTGGCAGGCCAGCAGCAGGTGCAGGAGCCCGCTGGTGAAGGCCCAGGTGTCCCGGGCCGCGGCCAGGGGATCGATGCCTTCCCGGAGGGTATTTTTCTCCGCCGCCAGGCGATAAACCCGCTCGATCTTGGAAAGGAAGACCTGGGCCGGACGGGCCACCTCCTCCTCGACGCTGGCGAATTCATCCACGTATTCGCAGCGGGAAATCATGATCTCGAACACTTCCCGGACCACCGGGCAGTCTTCCAGGACCCGGAAGAATTCCTTCACCGAGGCCTCCACGGCATCCAGAGGATCGGCATAGGCCTCGGAAAACAGGAGGGCATCGGTACGCTCGATCAGGGGGGCGAAGACATCCTCCCGCATGGCCAGGAAGAGTTCGGCCTTGTCGGCGAAGTGCCAATAGACGGCGCCGCGGGTCACCCCGGCCTCCTTGGCCACCTTGTCCAGGGAGGAACGGACCACCCCATGCTCGTGGAACACCCGGCGCGCCGCCTGGATGATGTCCTTGCGGGTTTGCTCCGCCTCTTCCTTGGTTTTCCTGACCACCTTCTCCACCTTTCCATACCGCCGCGGCTGGGCCGCGATGTTATAGCATCGTGCCGCTTCGACGAAATATTTTACATACATTCGTGTATGTATATAATACATCGCATATCGATCTTAGAGGATGGTCATCGTGACTATGGATTTCACGCCCCGCCGCCGTGCCCTTGCCCTGCTGCTTTCCTCCACCCTGGCCGGAGCCGCCCTGGTCGGCTGTTCCAGCGAAAAACCGGCTGCCCCGGCGATGGGCCCCATGCCGGTCACCGTGCTCGACATGCAGCCCCGCAAGGTGCCCACCTCCATCGAGATCATGGCCCAGACCGAAGGCGCCCGGGAAACCGAGGTCCGCGCCCGGGTCGGCGGCATCATCATGAAGCGCCTGTACCAGGAAGGCGAGTTGGTGAAGGCCGGCCAGCCCCTCTTCCAGATCGACCGCGCCCCCTACGAGAACACCCTGGCGGAAGCCAAGGCCAAGGCCGAGCAGACCGCCCGGGAAGCCGCCCGCCTGAAGGGCCTGGCCGAGGCCAAGGCCATCGCCCAGAAGGACTACGATGACGCGGTTTCCGCCAATGCCGTGGCCCAGGCCGCCCTCAAGCAGGCCGAGCTGAATCTGGCCTGGACCACCGTCACCGCCCCCGTGGCCGGCACCTCCGGCCGGGCGGTGAAGTCGGAAGGCAACCTGGTCAGCACCGGCGCCGACAGCCTGCTCACCTCCGTTTTCCAGACCAACCCCATCTGGGTCCGCTTCTCTCTCGGTGAAAGCGACCTGGCCAAGTTCCCCGGCAAGCGGGTCACCCCCAAGGACGTGACCGGCGTCGAGCTGGTGATGCCCGACGGCACCGTCTACAACCAGCGGGGCAAGCTCAACTTCCTCGCCTCCAACATCGACCCGACCCTGGGCACCCAGCAGATGCGGGCCGAGTTCGCCAACCCGGAGCAGGTGCTGCTCCCGGGCCAGTTCGTGCGGGTGCGCATCCTCACCGGCGAACGGGATGGCGTCTTCCTGGTGCCCCAGGCCGCCGTGCTCCAGACCGAGCAAGGCACCCTGGTCATGACCGCCGACGCCGAGAACAAGGTCGCCCCGCGCCCCATCAAGGCCGGCGAGTGGCTGGGCAAGGACTGGGTCGTCCTGGGCGGCCTCAAGGCCGGTGACAAGGTGATCGTGGACAACCTCATCAAGCTGCGCCCCGGCATGCCGGTCAATCCCCATCCGCCCGGCGTCCCCGGCGCAGCCCCGGCTGCCGCAGGCGGCGCACCGGCCAAGCAGGGCTGAGGAGCGAACTGATGTCGAGATTCTTCATCAACCGGCCGATTTTCGCCTCGGTCATCTCCATCATCATCGTCATCGCCGGTCTGGTGGCGGCCCAGGTGCTGCCGGTGGCCCAGTATCCCCAGATCGCGCCGCCGACGGTGCTGATCACCGCCACCTATCCGGGCGCTTCCGCCGAGACCCTGGCCAAGACCGTGGCTGCCCCCATCGAGGAGCAGCTGAACGGCGTCGAGAACATGTCGTATTTCACCTCGTCGGCCGCCGCCAACGGCACGGTAACCATCACTGCCACCTTCGAGGTGGGCACCAACGTGGACATGGCCTCGGTGAACGTCAATAACCGGGTCAAGGCCGCCGAACCGCGCCTGCCGGAAGCCGTGCGCCGCAACGGAGTCATCGTCCAGAAGCGTTCCAACGACATCCTGCAGGTGGTGGCGCTGAACTCCGACCAGGGACGCTACAACACCCTGTTCCTGTCCAACTACGCCAGCTTGAACATCGTGGACGAGCTGAAGCGCCTGAAGGGCGTGGGCGACGTGACCATCTTCGGCGCCCAGGACTACTCCATGCGCATCTGGCTCAAGCCCGACCGCATGGCCCAGCTGGGGCTGACCACCGCCGAGGTGGCTGCCGCCATCAACGCCCAGAACGCCCAGAACGCCGCCGGCAAGATCGGCCAGGAGCCGGCCCCCGGCGACCAGCAGCTGGTCTATACGGTGACCGCCAAGGGCCGCCTGGTCAGCGAGGAGGAGTTCGGCAACATCGTCATCCGGGCGAGCGGCCCGGGGGGGCTTCTGCGCTTGAAGGACATCGCCCGCATCGAGCTGGGCGCCTACAGCTACGAGCAGCGGGTGACCCTGGACGGCCAGCCCACCATCGCCATGGGCGTCTTCCTCCAGACCGGCGCCAACGCCCTGGAAGTGGCCGACCTGGTGCGGGAAAAGATGGCCGACCTGAAGCAGCGTTTCCCGGAGGGCATGGACTACGTCATCCCCTTCGACACCACCCGCTTCGTGTCCGCCTCCATCCATGAGGTGAAGCACACCCTGATCGAAGCCATGATCCTGGTGCTGGCGGTGGTCTTCATCTTCCTGCAGAGCTGGCGGGCCACCCTCATCCCCATGGTGGCGGTGCCCATCTCCCTGATCGGCAGCTTCG
>JBLNBI010000193.1:0-18915 GCA_050259815.1 Actinomycetota bacterium
GGCCACCAAGTTCATCACCGTCGCGGTCGAAGGCGGCAAGAGTGCCGAGGAATGCCGGCAGGTAGGCTACGCCGTGGCCCACTCCCCCCTGACCAAGACCGCCTTCTTCGCCTCCGACCCCAACCTGGGCCGCATCCTGGCCGCCGTCGGCTATGCCGGCATCGCCGCCCTGGACGTGGATGGCGTGCGGGTGTGGCTGGATGACGTGCTGGTGGCGGAAAAGGGCGGCCGTGCTGCCTCCTACCGGGAAGAGCTGGGTGCTGCCGTCATGAAGAATGCGGAAATCACCGTCCGCATCGATCTGGGCCGCGGCCAGTCAGCTGCCAAGGTCTATACCTGCGACCTGTCCTACGACTACGTCAAGATCAACGCCGACTACCGCAGCTAAGGTAGCGATCTGAGGGTTTCCATGGCCGGAATGGTTATGGAAACCCGGTGGTTTTCCCGAACCGATCCCGTTTTCCCTTCGTCCAAATACAACAGGGACTGCCGTCCTGCAGTAGGCGGCTTGTCCGGCATTCGTTTTGGAAGGAGAGCATCATGCGTGGAACTCGGATTGCGACGACCCTTGCTGCGGTCATGGTGGCCGCGTCGGTGGGCGGTTGCTCCACCTGGGACCGGATGTCTTCCGCCGACAAGGGGGCGGTGATCGGCGCGGGCGTCGGCGGCGTTGCCGGATCGGCGGTCAGCAATGGCGGCGTCCTGGGGACGGTCGGCGGTGCAGCCGTGGGCGGCGTGGTCGGCCACGAGGTCGGCAAGAAGCGCTAACCGGCCTTCACCAGCCTGATCCGGCGGAACCAGCCGCCGGCCAAGGCCGGGCAGTCCTCCGCCACGTCCAGCCCTGGCACCGTGGCGAGGACATCCTCCCAGACGACATCGAGGCGGGTCGCCACCCGCCGGAAAACCACATTGGCCATGCGCCGCAGGGGCGCCCTCTGGCCGGGGCGCAGGAACTTGTCCAGGATCAGCATCGAACCGCCGGGGCGTAGCACCCGGCTGGCTTCCGCCAGGCAGGCGGCGGGATTCGGCACCACCGCCAGGATCAGGTGCATAACCACCGCATCGAAGGAACCGTCGGCGAAAGGCAGTTGCTGGACGTCGCCCAGGACGGGCAGGAAGGCTTGCTCGTCACGCCGTCCGATTGCCTTCTCAAGCATTGCCCGGGTCAGGTCGATCCCGACGTATTCATGCCGGGGCGGCAGGTGGGGTAGGTCGAGCCCGGTGCCGATGCCGTTGATGAGCACCCGGCCCGGCTCGGCGGGCAAGGTGGCAAGGCTCTGTTGGCGGAGGGGCCGAGTCGCCGCCTCGATGGCGGCGTCGTAGAAAGGGGCGATGAAGCGGTAGGCCTGCTTCAGGCTCAATGGAGAACCCGGGGCACGGCCAGGGTGAATTCCGGGATGGGAGCCTCGAACTGGGTGCCGTCCTCGGCCACCATCTGGTAGGTGCCCTTCATGGTGCCCACCGGGGTGCTCAGGGAGCAGCCGCTGGTGTATTCGAACTTTTCTCCGGGTTTCAGGAGGGGCTGGTGGCCCACCACCCCCAGGCCGCGGACTTCCTGGATGGACTCGTTGGCGTCGGTGATGATCCAGTGCCGGGAAATGAGCTGGGCCGGGACGCTGCCGATGTTGCGGATGGTGATGGTGTAGGCGAAGACGTAGCGGTCGTTTTCCGGGTCCGATTGATCGGGGATGAATTCCGGGGCGGCTTCCACTTCAACCAGGTATTTTTTCTCTTCTGCCATGTCGTGGGATCTTGTCTTCCGTAGGGCTATTGGACAGCAATTCGCCTCCTGTGACAATGCTTGCCCTATCCGGGTTCACCGGTAAAATCGGCGGGGTCTTTTTTAGGGAGTCAGGCATGTCCAGCAGTGAATTCGTGATCGCACCGAGCATTCTTTCGGCCAATTTCGCCAAGCTCGGCGAAGAGGTGTCCAACGTCATCGCCGCCGGTGCAGACTGGATTCACTTCGACGTGATGGACAACCATTACGTTCCCAACCTGACCATCGGCCCCCTGGTGTGCGAGGCCATCCGCCCCTGCACCACCGCCCCCATCGATGTGCACCTCATGGTCAAGCCGGTGGACCGCATCATCCCCGACTTCGCCAAGGCCGGCGCCAACATCATCACCTTCCACCCGGAAGCTTCCGAGCACGTGGACCGCAGCCTTGGCCTCATCCGGGACCAGGGCTGCCAGGCCGGCCTGGTCTTCAACCCGGCCACCCCCCTGGACTACATGGACTACGTCCTGGACAAGCTGGACGTGGTGCTGCTGATGAGCGTGAACCCGGGCTTCGGCGGCCAGAAATTCATTCCCGCCACCCTGGCCAAGGCCCGCCAGGCCCGCGCCAAGCTGGACGCCTACGAGAAGGAAACCGGCCGCCATATCCGCCTGGAAATCGATGGCGGGGTGAATGTCTCCAACATCGCAGAAATCGCCCGGGCCGGCGTCGATGCCTTCGTGGCAGGTTCCGCCGTCTACGGCGCCGGCAAGGCCGAGGATCCCCACCGCTACGATTCCATCATCGGGGCGCTGCGTTCGGAACTCGCCAAGGTATGAAATTCAAGTCGGTTACCTTCGACCTGGACGGGACGCTCCTCGACACCATCGCCGACCTGGCCGAAGGCTGCCGACGCATGCTGGAAGAACTCGGGGAGCCGCCCCGGTCCCAGTCCGAAGTCCACAGCTTCGTCGGCAAGGGTATGGCGGTGCTGGTGGAGCGCTGCCTGACCCGGGGCCATCCCCCGAGCGCCGAGCGGCTCCACGCCGGCATCGAGTCCTTCAAGCGCCATTACGCCGAGGTGAATGGCCTTTACACCCAGGTCTATCCGGGGGTGATGGAAGGCCTCAAAGCCTGGCAGGCCGCCGGGGTCAAAATGGGCGTGGTGACCAACAAGCCCGGGATGTTCACCGAAGTCCTGCTGGATCGCATGGGGATGACCGACTTCTTCGACGTCATCGTCTCCGGCGACACCACTCCCAACAAGAAGCCCCATCCGGAGCCCATCCTCCACGCCTGCGTGGTGCTGGGCACCCGGCCGGTGGAAAACCTCCACATCGGCGACTCCAAGAACGACATCCTGGCCGCCCGGGGAGCGGGTTCCCCGGTATTCTGCGTCCCCTACGGCTACAACGAGGGAGAGCCGGTGGACAGTGCCGATTGCGATGCGCTAGTATCCGACTTCCTCGTCGCCCTCGAACGGGCGAAGTCATACTGAATACCCACAAGAACATGACGAACCTGCGTAGTTGGGAAAACCGGTCCCGCAAGGGGATCAAGGACTGCTGGCGTTGGCGCCGCTGACCATCCACTCCCATCCGCATTCCCCCGTTCGTCCCCTGTTTTTGTGAGGCTTCCATGACCGAAACCGAATTCAACGCGCTCGCCGCGCAAGGCTACAACCGCATCCCCGTCACCCTCGAGACCTTCGCCGATCTCGACACTCCGCTCTCCGTCTACCTGAAGCTGGCCGGCCAGCCGTACTCCTACCTGCTGGAGTCCGTACAGGGCGGCGAGCGCTTCGGGCGCTATTCCTTCATCGGCCTGTCGGCCCCCACCCGCATCGCCGTCTATGGCCACCAGGTGCTGGTGCTGACCGGAAACCGCATCGCCGAGCGGGAAGACGACACCAATCCCCTGGACTTCATTGGCAAGTTCATGAAGCGCTTCCGGGCTGCGCCCCTGGCCGGCCTGCCGCGCTTCTGCGGCGGCCTGGTGGGCTGCTTCGGCTACGACACCGTGCGCTATGTGGAAACCCGGCTCACCCGGACGCAAAAGCCCGGCGACCTCGGCACCCCCGACATCATCCTGCTGCTATCCGAAGAGATCGCGGTGGTGGACAACCTGTCCGGCAAGCTGACCCTGGTGGTCTATGCGGAGCCCGGCGTCCCCGGCGCCTACCAGAAGGCCCAGGCCCGTCTCAAGGAACTCCTGGCCAAGCTGCGCTCCCCGGTGGCCATCCCGGATGAGAAGCCGACCCAGTCCGCCCAGGCGGTGTCCGTCTTCGGCGAGGCCGCCTTCAAGCAGGCGGTGCTCAAGGCCAAGCGCTACATCACCGAAGGCGACATCATGCAGGTGGTGCTCTCCCAGCGCATGACCAAGCCCCTGGCGGCGAGCCCCATGGCCCTGTACCGGAGCCTCAGGAGCCTCAACCCGTCCCCCTACATGTTCTATTTCGACTTCGAGGACTTCCACGTGGTCGGCGCCTCGCCGGAGATTCTCGTGCGCCTCGAAGGGGATACGGTAACCGTTCGTCCCATCGCCGGTACCCGCAAGCGCGGCGCCTCGGTGGAGGAGGACGCAGCCCTGGCGGCAGACCTGCTGGCCGACGAGAAGGAGCGGGCGGAACACGTCCAGCTCCTCGACCTGGGGCGCAACGACTGCGGCCGGGTGTCCAAGGTGGGCAGCGTCAAGCTCACCGAGAACATGATGATCGAGCGCTACTCCCACGTGATGCACATCGTCTCCAACGTGGAAGGCAAGCTGCAACAGGGGCTCAATGCCCTCGACGTGCTGAAGGCCACCTTCCCGGCGGGTACCGTGTCCGGCGCACCCAAGGTGCGGGCCATGGAGATCATCGACGAGCTGGAGCCGGTGAAGCGCGGCATCTACGCCGGCGCTGTCGGCTACCTGGGCTTCTACGGGGACATGGACCTGGCCATCGCCATCCGTACCGCCGTGGTGAAGGACAAGCAGCTCCACGTCCAGGCGGGCGCCGGCATCGTCGCCGACTCCGATCCCGGTTCCGAATGGCAGGAAACCCAGAACAAGGCCCGGGCCATACTTCGGGCGGCCGAGCTGGCCGAGCACGGCCTGGACACCCGGGTGGACTGACTCCCCCAACATCATCCCTTCACGAAAGCCGCCCCATCCGGGCGGCTTTTTGTTTTTCTGCCGCCCGGGAGGGACTTTGGGCAGGCGTCGGAAGTCCGAAGGAATGGACGGGGGGAAATCCGGTATTCCGATGATGCAGTCCGTAGGGGTTGATGAAAACTCTTTGTAATTCAACGGGGTGTCGCTGTTTTCTGGCTTGGCACAGGGTTTGCAAAAGGAGTTGGCGACGGCTGGCATTCAGTCGATCGTCCAATCCTAAACCTGTTGCAAGAGGAGACAATGACCATGATCCAAAAAAGCGCGATGCGCATACTGGCCGGACTGGCGGCGAGCGTCTGCCTGGCGGCGTCGGTGTTCGCCGCGGACAAGCCCAACGTCGTGATCCTGGCCACCGGCGGCACCATCGCCGGCGCCGGGGCGGCCGCCACCAACAGCGCCACCTACCAGGCGGCCAAGGTGCCGGTGGACAAGCTGATCGCCGGGGTGCCGGAACTTGCCAACGTCGCCAACCTGCGCGGCGAACAGGTCTTCCAGATCGCTTCGGAAAGCTTCACCGACGCTCACCTGCTGCAACTTGGCAAGCGGGTTTCCGCCATCGCCAAGCAGCCCGACGTGCAGGGCATCGTGGTCACCCACGGCACCGACACCCTGGAAGAGACCGCCTATTTCCTGAACCTGGTGGTCCATACCGACAAGCCCATCGTTGTGGTGGGCGCCATGCGTCCGGGCACCGCCATGTCGGCCGACGGCATGCTCAACCTCTACAACGCCGTCGCCGTGGCGGCCAGCCCCGATGCCAAGGGCAAGGGCGTGCTGGTGACCATGAACGACGAGATCAACAGCGGCCGGGACGTGGCCAAGTCGGTCAATATCCGCACCGAGGCCTTCAAGAGCCAGTGGGGCGCCCTGGGCATGGTGGTGGAGGGCAGGAACTACTGGTTCCGCGCCCCGGTGAAGCGCCACACCCTAAATTCCGAGTTCGACATCGACCGGATCGACGCCCTGGCCCCGGTGGAGATCGCCTACGGCTACGGCAACATGAGCGACTCCGCCCTGCGCGCCCAGGCAGGGCAGGGCGTCAAGGCGGTCATCAGCGCCGGCACCGGCAACGGTTCCGTGGCCGACCGCATCGTTCCCGTCCTCCGGGACATCCGCGCCAAGGGCATCCAGGTGATCCGGTCCTCCCGCATCGCCGGCGGTTTCGTGCTGCGCAACGCCGAGCAGCCCGACGACAAGTACGACTGGGTGGTCGCCCATGACCTGAATCCGCAGAAGGCCCGCATCCTGGCCGCTGTGGCCCTGACCGCGGCCCAGGACACCAAGGCCCTGCAGCGGATCTTCTGGGAGTACTGATTCCCCGGCACTGATTTCCAGGCGCTATCGGCTCAATCCCTCTCTCCAGTACCCCCTTTTCGGTAGCGCTTCTTTTTATTCCCACAACCTTCCGCATCCGGCCCCCAGTGGGCCCGGAGGGGAAGATCTGTCTTCAAAATTGGAGTAAGACCCATGAAACTCAAGCAAATCGTAGTGGCCCTGGCATCTGCCGGCAGCATCCTGATCGCCGCTCCCGGCGTCGCCCAGGCGGGCGAACTGGAGGAAATGAAGGCCATGCTGCAAAAGCTGCAGTCCCGCATCGACCAGCTGGAATCCCAGCAGGCCGCGGCTGCCGCGGCGCCCAAGGCGGCGGTCCCGTCGGTTCTGCCCGGCAATCCGTCCTTCCTCGCCAATTCCAGCGTCACCCTCTACGGCAAGATCGACATGTTCACCGAGTACGACACCCGGGGCAGCCAGGGCACGCGCCTGGCCCTGGAATCCGGCGGCATGAACGGAAGCCGCTGGGGGGTCAAGGGCGGCGCCGACATCACCAAGGACCTGCGCGGCATCTACCAGCTGGAAGGCGGCGTCTATGTGAACAAGGGCAGTTCGGCCCAGGGCGGCCTGCTGTTCGGGCGCCAGGCCTATGCGGGGGTGGAGAGCAAGTTCGGCACCTTCACCGCCGGCCGCCAGTATTCCCCCTTCTACAACACCGTGCTGAGCTTCGACCCGTTCGAACAGGGTTACGGCTCGCCGACCAATTCCGGCCAGGTGACCGCCGGCACGACCCGCTACGACAGCTCCCTGGTGTACCAGAGCCCCGTGCTCAACGGCTTCAAGGCCAGCGCCATGGCCGCCCTCGGCGGCCAGACCGGCAACAGCCGGCATGACGCCACCGCCCTGTCCGTCAGCTACTCCGCCGGCCCCCTCGGCCTGGGCGCTGCCGTCCAGCGGGACGATCATGTGGGTTCCAGCAACACCTCCAAGCATATGCGCTTCCTCGGCGCCAGCTACCAGCTCAGTTCCACCAAGCTGATGGCCGGCATCGGCCGGGTGAACACGGATCCCGATACCGGCAGCAGCACCCACCGCAACGAATGGATGGTGGGCAGCAAGACGGCCGTCACGCCGACCGGCCAGCTCCTGCTGATCTATGGCCGCGGCAAGACCGACCAGTTGTCCGACAAGTCCAGCGCCGTGACCGCCGGCTGGATCGAGGCCCTGAGCCAGCAGGTGAACGTCTATGGCGTGATCTCCAACCATACCAACGACCCCGCCAGCGCTCTGGTACCCATGGGGACCAACTCCTCGGGCTCCTACTCCATCAACAAGGGCGATTCCGCCCTCGGCATGGCCTTGGGCTTCCAGTATTCGTTCTGAGCGCCCAGCCGGGGCAGGGATTCCTGCCCCGGATTTCTTGGCCCTTGCCTGGGGTGACGGAAATCCGACGGCCCTCCGGGAGAGGGTGACGGAAATCCGCCATGTCCCCGTTGGGGGTGCTGTTAAACGTATTTATAAACAATAGCTTAGTGCCATATTTCGTTGCCTGATCGGTGGCATGCACTATGCTATTTAGTGGTGGCCGAGGGTCTTGCCTCGCAGCCCCTTACTCACAGGAGACACTATGAACCGCCTTGCCCTGTCGGCTCTGCTCGCAGCCGTTCTCGCCCTGCCGCTCCTGGCCCAGGCCCAGGAGTCGCCGACCCTCAAGAAAATCCGGGATGCCGGCACCATCACCCTCGGCCACCGGGAATCCTCCATCCCCTTCTCCTACTATGACGAGAAGCAACAGGTCATCGGCTATTCCCAGGAGATGATGCTGAAGGCGGTGGATGCCATCAAGCAGGACCTGAAACTGGCCAAGCTCGACATCAAACTGATGCCGGTGACCTCCGCCAACCGCATCACCTTGGTCCAGAACGGCACCGTGGACATCGAGTGCGGCTCCACCACCAACAACCTGGAGCGCCAGAAGCAGGTGGGCTTCTCCACCTCCATTTTCGTCATCGGCACCCGCCTCCTGACCAAGAAGGATTCCGGCATCAACGACTTCCCCGACCTGGCGGGCAAGAACGTGGTCACCACCGCCGGCACCACCTCCGAGCGCCTCATCCGCAAGATGAACGAGGAGAAGAAGATGGGCATGAACATCATTTCCGCCAAGGACCACGGCGAAGCCTTCCTGACCCTGGAAACCGGCCGTGCCGTCGCCTTCATGATGGACGACGCGCTGCTCTACGGCGAAATGGCCAAGGCCAAGCGGCCCGGCGACTGGAAGGTCACCGGCACACCCCAATCCCGGGAAGCCTACGGATGCATGTTGAGGAAGGACGATCCGGGCTTCAAGAAGGTGGTGGACGCGGCCCTGGTCAAGGCCATGACTTCCGGCGAAGCCGAGAAGATCTACGCCAAGTGGTTCATGAACCCCATCCCGCCCAAGGGTCTCAACCTCGGCATGCCCCTTTCCGACGACATGAAGGCCCTCTACAAGGCCCCCAACGACAAGGCCTTCGAGTAGGCCATCAGGCTGCCGGCGGGCCGGCTCCGGGGCCGGCCCGTCCGATAGAGTGGAGAAAAGAATGAAGGACCAATGGAACTGGGGCGTCTTCCTGCAGCCGACCGCTGCCGGCGACGATATCTACCTGGGCTGGATGTTCTCCGGCTTCAAGACGACCATCGCCCTGTCCCTTGCCGCCTGGGCCATCGCCCTGGCGTTCGGGGCTTTGGTCGGTGTGCTGCGCACGGTCCCCCACAAAGGACTTTCCGCCTTCGCCGGCGCCTGGGTCGAACTTTTCCGCAACGTTCCCCTCCTGGTCCAGCTTTTCATCTGGTATTTCGTCCTGCCGGAGCTGCTGCCCCAATCCATCGGCGACGCCTACAAGCAGATGAATCCGGTCCTCCAGCAGTTCCTGGCCTCCATGGTCTGCCTCGGGCTGTTCACCAGCGCCCGGGTGGCAGAGCAGGTGCGGGCCGGCATCAATTCCCTACCCCGGGGCCAGAAGAATGCCGGCCTGGCCCTCGGCCTCACCTTGCCCCAGACCTACCGCCACGTCATCCTGCCCATGGCCTTCCGCCTGGTGGTGCCGCCGCTGACCTCCGAGTTCCTCAACATCTTCAAGAACTCCGCCGTCTGCTCCACCATCGGCCTGCTGGAGCTGGCCGCCCAGGGCCGGCAACTCGTGGACTACACCGCCCAGCCCTACGAATCCTTCATCGCTGTCACCCTGGCCTACGTCGCCATCAACGTCACGGTGATGTTCCTCATGGGCAAGCTTGAACTCAAGGTGGCCGTGCCCGGCCACGCCGGAGGCAAATGATGTCTTACGAATTCGATTGGTCTTCCATCCCGGGCGCCTGGCCCTTCCTCATGGAGGGCATGAAGATATCCCTGACCATCACCGCCCAGGCCATCGCCGTCGGCATCGTCTGGGGCACGCTCCTCGCCATGATGCGCCTGTCCTCGGTCAAGGCCCTGTCGTGGTTCGCCGCCGGCTACGTGAACCTCTTCCGGTCCGTGCCCCTGGTGATGGTGTTGCTGTGGTTCTTCCTCATCGTTCCCAAGGTGATCGAGAACGTTTTCAACGTGCCCCCCGGCACCGACATGCGCCTCAACTCGGCCATGGCCGGCTTCGCCCTGTTCGAGTCGGCCTACTACTCGGAAATCATCCGCGCCGGCATCCAGTCCGTGGCCAAGGGCCAGTTCGCGGCGGCCTACGCCCTGGGCATGAACTACATCCAGGCCATGCGCCTGGTCGTCCTGCCCCAGGCTTTCCGCAACATGGTGCCGCTCCTCCTCACCCAGGCCATCATCCTCTTCCAGGATACCTCCCTGGTCTATGTCTCTGCCCTGGCCGATTTCTTCGGCGCCGCCTACAAGGTGGGCGACCGGGACGGGCGCCTGGTGGAGATGCTCCTCTTCGCCGGGGCCATCTATTTCGTCATCTGCTTCTCGGCCTCCCGCCTGGTAAAGCATTTCCAGAGAAAACATCACGCCGCCTGAGGGCCGCGTCCAGGAGATACTCCATGATCAAGATCCAGAACGTCTGCAAGCATTACGGAACCTTCGAAGTGTTGAAGGACTGCAGCACCACGGTGAACAAGGGGGAGGTGGTGGTGGTCTGCGGCCCCTCCGGTTCCGGCAAGTCCACCCTCATCAAGTGCGTCAATGGCCTGGAGCCTTTCCAGGCCGGCGAAATCATCGTCGACGGCACCTCGGTGGGCGACCCCAAGACCAATCTGCCCAAGCTGCGCGCCCGGGTGGGCATGGTGTTCCAGCACTTCGAGCTCTTCCCCCACCTCTCCATCACCGAGAACCTGACCCTGGCCCAGGAAAAGGTCCTCAAGCGGGACAAGGACGAAGCGCGGGAAAAGGGCCTCTACTTCCTCGACCGGGTGGGCCTCAAGGCCCACGCCCACAAGTTCCCCGGCCAGCTTTCGGGCGGCCAGCAGCAGCGGGTGGCCATCGCCCGGGCCCTGTCCATGGACCCCATCTGCATGCTCTTCGATGAGCCCACCTCCGCCCTCGATCCGGAAATGATCAATGAGGTGCTGGACGTGATGACCGAACTGGCCCGGGAAGGCATGACCATGATGTGCGTCACCCACGAAATGGGCTTCGCCCGGCGGGTGGCCCACCGGGTCATCTTCATGGACCACGGCCGCATCGTCGAGGACGACGACAAGGAGGCCTTCTTCGCCAACCCCAGTTCCGAGCGGGCCCGGCAGTTCCTGGCCAAGATCCTGCAACATTGACGAGGCCCGGCCAGGCCGGGGGCCGCCCCGACCGGCGATAATTGCAAACACACACAAGGAGACAGCCCATGACCAGCAACCGTTTCGAACACGACCTTCTCGGAGAAGCAGAAGTCCCCTCCGGTGCCTACTGGGGCATCCATACCCTGCGGGCCATCGAGAACTACCCGATCACCGGCAAGGCCATCGGTACCTATTCCGAACTGGTGCGCGCCCTGGCCCTCACCAAGCAGGCAGCGGCCATGGCCAACGCCGACTTGGGCCAGCTCGACCGCACCCGGGCCGACGCCATCATTGCCGCCTGCCAGGAGGTTGCCGGCGGCAAGTTGCACGACCAGTTCGTGGTGGATGTCATCCAGGGCGGCGCCGGCACGTCCACCAACATGAACGCCAACGAGGTGATCGCCAACCGGGCGCTGGAACTCCTGGGCCACAAGAAGGGCGAATACGGCCACCTGCACCCCTTGAACCACGTCAACATGTCCCAGAGCACCAACGACGTCTATCCGACGGCGCTGCGGGTGGCGGCCTGTTTCGCCATCCGGGGGCTCCTGTCGGCCATGGCCGGGCTGCGGGAAGCCTTCGCCGCCAAGGCCGAGGAGTTCAAGGACATCCTGAAGATCGGCCGTACCCAGCTCCAGGACGCTGTGCCCATGACCCTGGGACAGGAATTCTCCACCTACGCGGTGATGTTGCACGAAGACGAGGCGCGCCTGGGCGAGGCCATCGCCCTCATCCGGGAGATCAACCTGGGGGCGACGGCCATCGGCACCGGCATCAACACCGACATGCGCTATTCCAAGCTCGCCATCCAGCACCTGTCCCGGCTCTCCGGCCTGGACCTGGAGGCCGCTCCCAACCTGGTGGAGGCCACCCAGGACTGCGGCGCCTTCGTCCAGCTTTCCGGGGTGCTCAAGCGGGTAGCCAGCAAATTGTCCAAGACCTGCAACGACCTGCGCCTCCTTTCCAGCGGCCCCCAGGCCGGCCTCAACGAAATCCGCCTGCCGCCCCGGGCCGCCGGCTCCTCCATCATGCCGGGCAAGGTCAATCCCGTCATCCCGGAGGTGGTGAACCAGATCGCCTTCGAGGTCATCGGCAACGACGTCACCATCACCATGGCGGCGGAGGCGGGCCAGCTCCAGCTCAACGCCTTCGAGCCCATCATCGCCCACAGCCTGTTCAAGAGCATCGAGCACCTGGCAGCGGGTTGCCGTACCCTCACCGCCCATTGCGTGGTGGGCATCACCGCCAACCGGGAATTGCTGGCGGAACGGGTGCGCACCTCCGCGGGCCTGGCGACAGCCCTCAATCCCATCATCGGTTATGAGAACGCCACCCGGGTCGCCCAGGAGGCCCTGCGCACCGGCCGCGGCGTCGCCGAGCTGGTGGAGGAGATGGGGCTCCTGGGCAAGGAGGAACTGGCCGCCGTCCTCGCGCCCGAGGTCCTGACCGCGCCGCGTCGCCAGCCTTGAACCTCCCCATGTCAGGCGCCCGCCAGCCGGTCCCGGTCCCCTTGCCCCGGCCCCACCACGCCCTGGGCGTGGTGGCCATGCTGGCCATCATCCTGTTGGTGGGAGTTTTCACCTTCAAGATTTCCGAGCGCCACGGCTTCCACCAGATGCGGGAGGCTGCCAACCACCAACTGGATATCCTGGCCTCCGCCATCGACGGCGAAGTCACCCGCCACGCTTCGATCCCCAGCGCCGTCGAGCTGAACCCGGATGTCCTCGCCCTGTTGCGGGCCAAGGGGACCCGGCAGGACGTCCGGCAAGTCTCAGCCAACCGCTTCCTGCAGAAACTGAGTGATCACCTGGGCGGACCGGCCATCCTGGTGCTCGACACGGCGGGCAAGGTGGTCGCCTCCAGCGACTGGATCTTCTCCGACAACCTGCTGGGGGCCGACCTCTCCGGCTTGCAGGTGCTGCGGCAGGCGGTCGCCGGCATGCCGGGGCGGCAGTACGCCATCGACGACGCCACCAAGGAGCCGGGCTATTTCTTCGCCCTGCCCATCCGGGACGAGCGGCAGGACTGGAAGGTGGTGGGCGTCGCCGTGGTGAAATCCGGGTTGCGGGAGCTGGAGCGGCGCTGGCTCACCCAGGAGGCGCCGGCCCTGATCGTGGACGCCAACCGCATTGTCCTCTTCGCCTCTCCCCCCGAGTGGCGCTACGCATCCCTGGGGCCCCAGGACAAGGCGGCGCTTGAACGCATCAGCCGGGAACAGTTCGCCGGCCAGCCGGTGGGCACCAGTTCCCTGGATATTCCCATGGACGAGGCGGAGGAAGGCGCCGAGGTACGCCTTACCAGCCAGTTGAAACGAGAGGCGCGGCCCCTGCGGGTTGGAAAGTCCTACCTAGCCTTAAGCCGCCTGCTCCCCGGCACCGCCTGGCGCATCGTCGTCTTTTCCGACCTGCGGCCGGTGACCGTGCAGGCCTCCACCCATGCCGCCCTGGCGGCGGCGGCCACCGGCTGCCTCCTGCTTTCCCTCATTTTCATCAGCCAGCGCCGGCGCCTGGCGCGCAGCCGCGAAGAGGCACGGACCATGCTGGAGCAGGCCAACCAGGAGTTGGAAAAGAACGTCGCGGAACGCACCGCCGACCTGTCGGAGGCGGTTGCCCGCCTGAGCAGGGAGGTGGCCGAGCGGGAGCGGGCCGAGCAGACCCTGCGGGCCGCCCAGGACGAACTGGTGCAGGCGGCCAAGCTGGCGGTCCTCGGCCAGATGGCCACCGGTATCACCCACGAGCTGTCCCAGCCCCTGGGGGCGCTGCGCACCCTGTCGGAAAATGCCGTCGAATTCATGCACCGGGGCAATCTGGCCACGGTGGAAAAGAACCTGGGCATCATCGGCAAGCTGGTGGACCGCATGGGGGCCATCATCGAGCCCCTCAAATCCTTCGCCCGCAAATCGCCGGCCCGGCCCCAGGCGGTGGATATCGGCCAAGCTGTCGCCAACACCCTGTTTCTTCTCGACCAGCGCCTGTCCCGGGCCCGGGTGGCGGTCATCAACCACTGCCAGCCCGGCGACCTGAGCGCCTGGTGCGACGCCATCCGCCTCGAGCAGGTGCTGGTGAACCTGGTGGGCAACGCCATCGACGCCATGGCGGAAAAGAGCGACAAGATACTGATCCTCGGCATGGAGGCGGCCCCGGCCGACCGGGTGCTGATCCGGGTGGCCGACAACGGCGGCGGCCTGGCCGAGGACACCGCGGAGCGGATCTTCGAGCCCTTCTTCACCACCAAGCCGGCTGGGGACGGCCTCGGCCTGGGGCTCGCCATTTCCCGCGACATCGTGCGCGACTTTGGCGGCGACCTGACGGTGAGCAACCGGCCGACAGGCGGCGCTGAGTTTGTGATTGACCTGCCGGCCAAGCCGGCCTGAGGATGACCATGGATCTTCAAATCCTGATCGTTGAAGACGATCCCGACGTGCTGCTCGGCTGCGAGCAGGCCATGCAGCTGGCCGGAATCAGCGTGCTCACCGCCTCCTCCGCCGAGGTTGCCAAGGGGATGATCGAGCCGGGTTTCATGGGGGTGGTGGTGACCGACATGCGCCTGCCCGGCATGGACGGCCTGGAGTTCCTGCGCTGGGTGCGGACCGTCGATCCCGACATCCCGGTGACCATGATCACCGGCCACGGGGACATCACCCTGGCCGTGGAGGCCATGCGCAGCGGTGCCTACGACTTCATCCAGAAGCCCTTTTCCCCCACCCACCTGGTGGACGTGGTGCGGCGCTCCATGGAAAAGCGGGCCCTCACCCTGGAAGTGGAAACCCTGCGCCGCCGCCTGGAAAACCGGGACGACATCGAATCCCGCCTGATCGGCCGCTCCCCCCAGATGGAAAAGGTCCGCCGCCTCATCCTGGAGGTGGCCGACGCCGACATCGACGTCCTGGTCCTGGGGGAAACCGGCACCGGCAAGGAAATGGTGGCCCGCTGCCTGCACGACCTGGGGCGGCGCCGGAAGCACAACTTCGTCGCCCTGAACTGCGGCGGCATGCCCGACAACCTGCTGGACAGCGAACTCTTCGGCCATGAGCCGGGGGCCTTCACCGGCGCCCAGAAGCGCCGGGTGGGCAAGATCGAGTACGCCAACGAGGGCACCCTGTTCCTGGACGAGGTGGAGAGCATGCCCATGGCCATGCAGATCAAGCTCCTGCGGGTGCTCCAGGAGCGGGTCATCGAGCGCCTGGGGTCCAACCAGCTCATACCCGTCGCCTGCCGGGTGGTGGCCGCCACCAAGGAGGACCTCAAGGCCTTGTCGGCCCAGCAGAAATTCCGCGCCGACCTCTACTACCGGCTCAACGTCGTCACTATCGAGCTGCCACCCCTGCGGGAACGCCGCGAGGACATCCCGGCCCTCTACGACCACTTCCTGCTCCAGGCTTCCCAGCGCTACAACCGCCCGCCGCCGGTGACCCCCCCTGAGCAGATCCGCCGCCTCATGGCCCACGACTGGCCCGGCAATATCCGGGAACTACGCAACCTGGCCGACTGCCACGCCCTCGGCATCGCCCGGGACGCGGCCCCCAGCAGCGGCCCGGCGGAGGGTGCTTCCCTCACCGAAGCGGTAGAGACCTACGAGAAGGCCCTGATCTCGACCGAACTGTCCCGGCAAGGCGGCAACATCGCCCGTACCGGGGAGGCCCTGAAGGTCGCCCGCACCACCCTGCACGACAAGATGCGCAAGTACGGCCTCTCCGGCGGGGCGTAGGCCCGCCTTCAGCGCCGGGCCGGCAGCCAGCCCAGTCGCCGGAAGGCCCATTCCGTCAGCCACAGGCTGAAATAGACGGCGAACCAGGCGAAGATCACGTCCGACAGGAAGTGCCCCCCGGGCGCCATGCGGATGAGTCCCATGGCCGCCCCGGAAACGGCGCCGGCCACCAGCCAGCGGCGGCGGATGGCAGGGGCGGCCAGCCAGCCGAAGGCCATGAGGAAAGAAGCGGTGGCCACGTGACCGCTGACGAAGGAGCAGTTCTTTCGGCACTGCTCGGATGGGATGAGGGCGGGGGTGAACACTTTCTGGCCGCCGAAGGGCTGCACATTCACCGGCCGGGCCCGGCCGGAATGGTCCTTGAGACCGTTATCCACCACCAGCACCGGCCCGACGATTGCAGCGGCGAGAAGGAAGCCGAATGTCGCCCGGCGGGCCCGCAGCCCATCGAAACGCTTCACGAAACCGAGGCCCCAGAGGATCGCCAGCGCCGCCATGGTGGCCTGGCCCAGGCGCGGCAGTCCCCGGTAGGGCAGGGCCAGCCAGGAGGTGTCCCGGTCGGCGATCCAGGCGCCGTCATGGAAGAACAGCCCGCTGGCCGCCAGGTCCAGTCCCGGGAATAGGATGAAAGCCGCCGCCAACGCCAGGCAGGCGGCCGCCATCCATTTGAGTTCAGTAGCCCTTGAAGTCATGGAGAAGATAAACGTCCATGGTGAGGGCATGCCGCTCGTCGAGGGGGGCCTTCAGTTGCCGAATGTGCTCGATGCTGCCGAAGCGGCGGATCATGTCCTGACTGGGCTGGTCCCGGGTGATTAGCAAGGCGTCCCGGCCGACGTAAGGAGTGAGGTCGGTGGTCAGCTTGTAGTGGTCGGACTTCAGCCCTTCCGGATTCCAGCTGGCCGCCGCAGGGGAAAAATCCCGCAATTCGTAGAGCATGTGGGCCAGCAGGGTGCGGTTGTCGGCGATGAGTACGGCATCCCGGTGGTCGGCCACGATGGGCTGCAGTTGCCGGCCCAGTTCGTCCCAGCCCTTGGCCCGGGTGAAGGGATCCTTCTTGGAGGCTTCCTGCACGCCCGTTGCGGCAAGCATCTGGGGCCAGTGGTAGACCAGGGCGACCAGGGCCAGGTTGATGGCCAGTCCGGCCGCCAGGAGGCGCTTGCGGTTTCCGTCCAGGAGCCAGGCGACCACGGCGATGGCGGCTGGCGCGAAGGCGGGGGCCGCCCAGTTGGCGTTGGCATTGCTTTTCACCGCCTGGAGGGAAACTACAGCCCACAGGGGCAGGCTGAACCAGAGCAGCAGGCGCAGCCTCTCGTCCCGCCAGGTCTTCCTGACGCTGACCAGGAGGATGAGGAAGACGGTGCCGAACACCGGCCCGAAGGCGATCCACTGGGCAGCCAGGAACTCGCCCAGGGCCTTGAAGCCGCCGCCGGCGTGCTTGTTTACCGTGATGTCGGCGGTGTGTTTCAGGGTCGGGAAATCGTTGGCCACGTTCCAGGCGATATTGGGCGCCAGAATCGCCAGCGCCACCAGGACGGCGGTCCAGGGGCGGGGGCTCTGCAGCCGTTCCCGGTGGAAGATGGCCAGGTGGAGCAGGGCGGCCAGCATCCAGGCCACCATGGTGTATTTGGACATCAGCCCCAGGCCGCAGACGGCGCCTAGGATCAGCCAGTCCTGCCAGCGGTCCCGCTCGATCGCGTTCAGGTAGGCGTAGAGGGCCAGTAGCCAGAAAAGGGTGAGGAGGGCGTCCGTGGAGACGAAGATGCCCAGCCAGGAGAACATGGGCAGGGTCAGCACCGCGACGCCGGCCCAAAAGGCGGTGCGCTGATCGTAGAGCCGGCCGGCGATGGCGTAGGCGATCCAGGCGGCGGCCGGATAGCACAGCATGCCCAGGGCCTTGACTCCCAGGATGCCGTCGCCGAACAGGGCGGTGGAGGCGGCGATCAGGGCGGCGACGCCGGGGGGCTTGGAGAAATAGCCCCAGGAGAGGTGCCGAGCCCAGGTCCAGTACTGGGCTTCGTCCACGTAGAGGCTGATGCCCAGGGCCGGCACCACCAGGAGGCGCCAGGTGAGGACGGCAATGGTCAGGGCCAGGAGCCCCAGCCGGGCTTGGCGGGCTTCGGCGAAGGACATCAGACGGGCTTGCGCCAGCCTTCGTTGTCCGCCAGATGGCGTTCCGGGCGGGCCAGGTAGAGGCGGGCCGTGCCCGATTCGAAATAGATCCGGGCCATGATTTCCGCCAGGACGCCGGTGGTGATGAAGTGCAGGCCGGCGATCATTCCGCCGATACCCACCAGCAGGAGCGGCCGGCCGCCGACATTCTCGCCCAGGCCGAACTTCACCCAGGCCAGCCAGGCCAGCACCAGGGAGGACAGGCTGGTGAGTGCGAGTCCGATGCCGCCGAAGAAATGGCCGGGGCGGGCCCGGAAGCGCATGAAGAAATACACGGCCACCAGGTCCAGGATGACCCGGAAGGTCCGGGAAATGCCGTACTTGGACTCGCCGGCGACCCGGGCGTGGTGGCTGACCGGTTCCTGGGCGATGCGCCGCGGGGTGGTGACCGTGGCCAGCCAGGCCGGAATGAAGCGGTGCATCTCACCGTAGAGGCGTACGCTCTTGATGACGGTGGCACGGAAGGCCTTGAGGCTGCAGCCGTAATCCTTGAGATGGACGCCGGTGAGTTTTGCGATGAGCCGGTTGGCGATCTTGGACGGCACCTTCCTCAGGATCAGGGCGTCCTGGCGGTTCTGGCGCCAGCCGGCCACCAGGTCCAGGTCCTCGTTGAGCAACCGCCCGACCATGCGGGGGATGTCGATGGGGTCGTTCTGCAGGTCGCCGTCCATGGTGACGATGACGTCGCCCCGGGCCGCGTCCACGCCGGCCTGCATGGCGGCGGTCTGCTTGAAGTTGCGGGTCAGCTCCACCAGCCGGACGTGAACCCCGTATTCCCGGGCCGCCTGGGCCGCCCGCTCGCAGGTCTGGTCGCTGCTGCCGTCATCCACCAGCACCAGTTCCCAGGGCTGGCCGTAATCGGCCAGGGCCTCGTGCACCCGCTTGACCAGGGGCGCCACGTTGTCCTCCTCGTTATAGAGGGGAACGACGATGGAGAGGCGGTGGGAAGGCAGCGCTTGCGGAGGGTTCATGGAGGTTCCCGTCGGAAAGCGCGGATTTTAAACGAAAACCCCGGGCCTTTCCCGGTTGGGGTGGCTGCGGAGGAGACAATCCGTTTCTTCATGCCCGGCGCGATGGCATCACCGATTCGGGAGATGGTCGCAAGAAGCGCTTGGCTGGCGTTTCTCCGGATATGC
>JBLNBI010000194.1:0-2820 GCA_050259815.1 Actinomycetota bacterium
CCACGATCAGGTCGCGGATGACCGGCAGGCCGGGCAGCGGACGCAGGACGATGGGCTGCTTCAGCTCATCGATGTCCTGCAGACAGGCCAGGCCGTTCTTGCCGTTGATGTTCATGGCGTCAGAGCCGCACACGCCTTCGCGGCAGGACCGGCGGTAAGCCAGGGAATCGTCCTTGGCCTTGAGCTTGGTCAGGGCGTCCAGAAGCTTGCGGTCGGTGGGATCGAGTTCCACCGAGATGTCCTGCATGTAGGGTGCGTCGTCCTTGTCCGGATCGTAGCGGTAGATGCTGAATTGAACCGTGCGTTTGGTCATTCTGGACTCCAATTAGTACGAGCGGGTCTTGAGGGCGACGGTCTCGACGGACATCGGCTTCAAGTTGACCGGCTTGTAAGTGATCGAGTTGTCCTTCGGGAAGAACAGGGTGTGCTTCAGCCACTCCTGGTCGTTCCGGCCGTTCGGGAACTCCGGGGTATCCGGGGCGTCGTCGCGGACGTGAGCGCCGCGGGACTCCTTGCGGGCCTCGGCGGAGATCATGGTGGCCTTGGCGACTTCGATCAGGTTTTCCATTTCCAGGGCTTCGGTCCGGGCGGTGTTCCAAGCCATGGACTTATCCTTGATTTCCATGTTGCGGGCAGCCTTCTCGACCTCGAGGATCTTCTCCACGCCCTTCTTGAGCATGTCGCCGAAGCGGAAGACGCCGGCGTGATCCTGCATGGTGCGCTGCATGGCGAGACGGGTCTCGTGCACGTTGGCACCGTCCTTGCGGTTGTTCAGGGCGCTGATGCGGGCCAGGGACTTCTCGGCAGCATCCTTCGGCAGGTCGCGGTGGGCGGTGCCGTTCTTCAGGTCTTCCACGGCGGAATCGCCAGCGGACTTGCCGAAGACCAGGAGGTCAAGGAGGGAGTTGGTACCCAGGCGGTTGGCGCCATGGACGGAGGCGCAGGCGCACTCGCCACCGGCGTAGAAGCCGGGGACCACCACGTTCAGGTTGTCGCCCTGGGGCACAACGACGCGACCGGTGTAGTTGGTCGGGATGCCGCCCATCTGGTAGTGGCAGGTCGGAACGACCGGAATCGGTTCCTTGATAGGATCGACGCCGGCGAACTGGATGGAGATTTCGCGGATGCCCGGCAGGCGCTTCATGATGGTGGCCGGATCCAGGTGGGTGATGTCCAGCAGGACGTAGTCCTTGTTGACACCACAGCCGCGGCCTTCCTTGATTTCGGTAGCCATGGCGCGGGAAACCACGTCGCGGGAAGCCAGATCCTTGGCGTTAGGAGCATAGCGCTCCATGAAACGTTCCTTGCTGCTGTTACGCAGGATGCCGCCTTCGCCGCGAACGCCCTCGGTAATCAGCACGCCGGCACCGGCCACGCCGGTCGGGTGGAACTGCCAGAATTCCATGTCTTCCAGGGGGATGCCGGCACGAGCCGCCATACCCAGGCCGTCGCCGGTGTTGATGAAGGCGTTGGTGGACGAGTAGAAGATACGGCCGGCACCGCCGGTCGCGAAGATAACGGCGCGGGCGTGGAAGATCACGACCTGGCCGGTTTCCATTTCCATGGCGGTGACGCCGACCACGGCGCCTTCGCTGTCGCGGATCAGGTCCAGGGCCATCCATTCCACGAAGAACTGGGTGTTGGCCTTGACGTTGCGCTGGTACATGGCGTGCAGCATGGCGTGACCGGTACGGTCAGCGGCAGCACAGGAGCGACGAACCGGCTTTTCGCCGAAGTTGGACATGTGGCCGCCGAACGGACGCTGGTAGATCTTGCCGTTGTCGGTACGGTCGAAAGGCATGCCGTAGTGCTCGAGCTCCACGACAACCTCGTTGGCCTTGCGGCACATGAACTCGATAGCGTCCTGGTCGCCGAGCCAGTCGGAACCCTTGACGGTATCGTACATGTGCCAGTGCCAATGATCTTCCTCGGAGTTGCCGAGGGAGGCGGCGACGCCACCCTGGGCGGCGACGGTATGGGAACGGGTCGGGAAAACCTTGGACAGCACGGCGGTCTTCAGGCCGGCTTCGGACAATTGAATGGCGGAACGCAGACCGGCACCGCCGGCACCAACGATAACCGCGTCAAATTTCAGAACAGGAATGTTCACTCTTACAGCCTCCAGAGAATCGCAGCAGCCCAGCCGGCGTAGCCCACCAGCGCGAGGATGGTCAGCACATGCAGGGTCAGACGAAGACCCGTCGGCTTGACATAGTCCATCCAGATGTCACGCACGCCGATCCAGACGTGGTAGAACAGGCTGACGAAGAAAAGGAAGGTCACGAACTTGATGAAGCCGTTGGCGAAGACGGCACGCCAGGCTTCAAAGGTGTTCGGACGCAGGGTCAGCAGCACGGCTGCGATGATGACGGAGTAAACCGCCATAACGACGGCAGTGGCGCGCTGGGCGATCCAGTCCTTGAGGCCGTAATGGGCGCCGACGACGATACGATTGATCACAGCAGAACCCCCCACAGAACCAGGGTGAGCGGGATGCTCACGACGAAGACCACAGCAGCAGACTTACGGGCGGCCTGCTTTTCGATGCCGACGTGGAGGTCGAGCAGCAGGAAGCGGATGCCGGCGCAGAAGTGGTGCGCGTAGGCCCAGATCAGGCCAGCCAGGATGACCTTGGCGGGCAGGGAGGAGAACACAGCCTTGAAGGTATCGAAGGTTTCCGGAGAGCCCAGGCTGGCGGAGAACAGCCAGAGGATCAACGGCAGCAGGAGAAAGAGGCCTGCCCCGCTCACCCGGTGGAGAATCGAAACCTTGCCGGGCAATGGCAACCTGATGGTAGTCAAGTCCAAATTTTTTGGACGT
>JBLNBI010000195.1:0-3399 GCA_050259815.1 Actinomycetota bacterium
CCTGTTCGCGCTCCTCAATGGCAGCCTGCACGAGGACGGCGGCGACTACACCATCCCCAGCCAGTGGCGCATGGCCCAGGTGGCCCAGGACATGCCGGAAACCGAGCAGGGGGCGACCGATTTCGTCATCGACGGCGACACCGCCCTGCTCGCCGCCCGCAACGAGGTGTTCGAGGCCGAAGCCAGCGACGACGGCATGCGCATGGCCGAGGCCTACATGGCCCTCAACGACGCCGGCGAGCACGATGCCGTGGCCCGCGCCCAGGCCCTGATCCTGGGCCTCGGCTTCAAGGTTTCGGAACTGAACAACCCGGTCAGCAGCTTTTCCGGCGGCTGGCGGATGCGCCTGCAACTGGCCCGGGCGCTCATGTGCCCCTCCGACATCCTGCTTCTGGACGAACCCACCAACCACCTGGACCTGGACGCCATGGTCTGGCTGGAAGCCTGGCTCAAGCGCTACCCGGGCACCCTGATCATGATCAGCCACGACCGGGAATTCCTGGACGCCATCACCCAGGTGACGCTCCACATCGACAATGCCCGGCTGGTCCGCTACGGCGGCAACTACAGCCGCTTCGAGGACATGCGGGCCGAGCAGATGGTGCTCCAGCAGGCGGCCATGGCCCGCCAGGCGGACAAGATCGCCCACCTCCAGTCCTTCATCAACCGCTTCAAGGCCAAGGCCAGCAAGGCCAAGCAGGCCCAGAGCCGGGTCAAGGCCCTGGAGCGCATGGAGAAGATCGCCCCGGTGCTGGCGGATGCGGAATTCAGCTTCGAATTCCAGGAGCCCCTCAACCTGCCCAACCCCATGCTGTCCATGGTGGACACCAGCATCGGCTACCCGCCGCCCGAAGAGGCTCCCGCCGGCACGCCGCCGACCGTCATCGTGCGCAACATCAACCGCTCGGTGCAGGCCGGCCAGCGCATCGGCATCCTGGGCGCCAACGGCCAGGGCAAATCCACCCTGGTGAAGACCATCGCCCAGGCCCTGGCGCCCATCAGCGGCGAAGTCACCGTCGGCAAGGGGCTTAACATCGGCTACTTCGCCCAGCAGGAACTGGACGTGCTGCGCCCCCAGGACACGCCCCTGGAGCACATGACCCGCATGGCCAAGGAAGCCATCGCCGCCGGCCGCAGCGTGCCCGGGCGGGAGCAGGAGCTCCGCAACTTCCTGGGCACCTTCAATTTCAGCGGCGACATGGTCAAGCAGCCGGTGGGCACCATGAGCGGCGGCGAAAAGGCCCGGCTGGTGCTGTGCATGATCGTCTGGCAGCGCCCCAATCTGCTGCTCCTGGACGAGCCGACCAACCACCTCGACCTGTCCACCCGGGAAGCCCTGGGCGTGGCCCTTAACGAATTCGAAGGGACCGTCATGCTGGTCAGCCACGACCGGGCGCTCCTGCGGGCGGTGTGCGACGAGTTCTGGCTGGTCTCCCGGGGCGGCGTCGGCCCCTTCGACGGCGACCTGGAGGACTACCAGCGCTACCTGCTGGAGGAAGCCAAGCGCGCCCGGGAAGAGGCGGCTTTGGCACGTTGATCCCCGGCGCGAGTCATATTGCCGTCATCCTTCTCTGCTAATCTGCCTGGTTCGATAGTTTCCGCCCTGAATCCAAGAAGTCCATGTTCGCCCTGTCTTGCCGCCGCCTTCCCTTGCGGGTATCCGCAGCCCTCCTTGCCGCTACCCTGGCAGGCGCCGCCGTGGCGGAACCGGACGACTTCGAGGATACCCAGGTCAAGTTCCAGACGACCTACATCGTCCAATGGCATCCCGGCTTTGGGGAAAGGCGCCCGGCGGGCATCGACTGGACCAAGTATTCCGGCGGGGAAAGCCGTCCCGCCTACGGCCTGACCAACGGCAAGGACAAAAGCTACACTGCCACCGTGACCGGCTATTTCGGCTTCCGGCCCTGGCAGGGGGGCGAGCTTTACCTCAACCCGGAAATCACCCAGGGCGTACCCTTCACCGGCGGCCTCGTCGGCATGGGCGGCTTCTACAACGGCGAGATCACCCGGGCTGCCGGTACCAATCCCAAGCTCTACCGGCAGCGCCTCTTCCTGCGCCAGACCTGGGGCCTGGGCGGCGGCACCGAGAAGGTGGAGTCGGACCTCAACCAGATGGCCGGGACCGTGGACAAGAACCGCTTCGTCCTCACGGTAGGCAATTTCTCCACCCTGGATGTCTTCGACAAGAACGAGTATTCCAACGACCCTCGCCGCCAGTTCATGAACTGGGGCAACATGTGCAACGTCGCCTTCGACTACGCGGCGGACGCCCGGGGCTGGAGCTGGGGCGCCACCGGGGAGTGGTACCAGGGCGACTGGGCCTTCCGCTACGGGCGCATGACCGGCCCCAAGAGCCCCAACGGCGAGTGGATGGATTACCGCATCTTCAAGCACTACGGCGACCAGGTCGAGGTGGAGCGCAACCACGAGATCGACGGCAAGGCCGGCTCGGTGCGGGTCATCGCCTGGCGCAACAAGGCCAAGCTGGCCGCCTTCCGGGACGCCATCAACTACGGCAATTCCGTCGGCTGGGCCCCCGACCCGGACAACGGGATGGAATACATCCTCAAGGTGCGCAACGGCGAGAAGTTCAAGTACGGCGTCGGCGTCAACATGGACCAGGCCCTGTCCGACAACCTGGGCGTCTTCTTCAAGGCCATGTGGGCCGACGGGCGTACCGAAACCTACGCCTTTGGCGAGGTGGACCGCTCCATCGCCACCGGGCTTTCCCTCAAGGGCGGCTACTGGGGGCGGGCCCAGGACACCGTGGGCGTCGCCTACCTGGCCCATTTCCTCTCCCGGGACCGCCGGGAATACCTGGAGAAGGGCGGCATTTCCTTCTTCATCGGCGACGGCTGGCTCAACTACCGGCCCGAGCAGGTGCTGGAAACCTACTACAGCCTCAACGTCGTCAAGGGCGTGTGGCTGACCGCCGACCTCCAGCACGTCCGCAACCCCGCCTACAACGCCGACCGGGGCCCGGTGAACATCGCCGGCCTGCGCTTCCACGCCGAATTCTGAGGCATCCCCGGCCTCTCTGACCGCCTTCCGCCATCCCGCCAGGGATGGCGCGTCCTGCTGCGGGTTCCCTCCTTTCGCCCTACCGCCCAACCCGCGTCCTGAATGCGGTGAACCCGGTATTCATGCGAAATGGGACCCCGCGTACGATGCACCTAACCAAGTCGTTCCACCCGGGAAAGCCGGCAGGAACGCTGACGGGAGGGCTGCCAGCCCGCACACAACAAGATTTGGTCAAGCGCAGCAACTACATTTCTAGGGAACCCAATATGACGACTCAGCTTTTCTCCATCCAGGAAATTTCCTCCGTCCAAAACGGCAACGTCGAGGCCGCCCAGTCCCTGGCCAACGTCCTCCTCGAAGCCGGCCACAAGATCA
>JBLNBI010000196.1:0-3610 GCA_050259815.1 Actinomycetota bacterium
CCGACCCCCAGGCGGGCGGCGTTCATCATGATGAACATGTACTCCAGGCCCCGGTTGGCCTCGCCCAGCAGGTAGCCGACCGCCCCCCCGTTGTCCCCGTAGGCCATGACGCAGGTGGGGCTGGCGTGGATGCCCAGCTTGTGCTCGATGGAGACGCAGTGGGCGTCGTTGCGCTCGCCGAGGGAACCGTCCGCATTGACCAGGAACTTGGGCACCAGGAAGAGGGAAATGCCCTTCACCCCCGGGGGCGCATCCGGCAGGCGGGCCAGGACCAGATGGACGATGTTGTCCGTCATGTCATGGTCGCCGTAGGTGATGAAGATCTTCTGGCCGAAGATGCGGTAGCTGCCGTCTTCCTGGGGTTCCGCCCGGGTGCGCAAGAGCGCCAGGTCGGAGCCGGCCTGGGGCTCGGTGAGGTTCATGGTGCCGGACCACTCGCCGGTGACCATCTTCTCCAGGTAGACCGCCTTCAGGTCGTCGCTGGCGCAGGTGATGAGGGCCTCCACCGCCCCGGTGGTTAGCAGCGGCCCCAAGGAAAAGGACAGGTTGGCGGAGCACACCATTTCCTTCACCGCGATGGCCAGGGCTTCCGGCAGCCCCTGGCCACCGAAGTCGGCGGGGGAAGCCACGCCGTTCCAGCCGGCCTCGCAGAATTGCCGATAGGCCTCCTTCCAACCGGCGGGGGTCACCACCCCGGCACGGGTGAGCTTGCAGCCTTCCCGGTCGCCGACCCGGTTGAGGGGGGCAAGAACTTGGCCGGTGAACTTGGCGGCTTCGTCCAGGACGGCGTCGGCCAGGTCCGGCGTTGCCTCCTCGAAGCCGGGGAGCCGGCCGATTTCCGGGAAGCCGGCCAGCTCATTCATGACGAAACGCATGTCCTTGATGGGGGCGATGTAATCGCTCATGGTGCTGTCTCCTTGATTTGAATTCTTGCTTTGGGTCTTAGAACGGGTTGCTGCACAGGGCGGCCTTGGCCGCGGCGTACTCCTCTTTCATCCGGGAAATCAGGTCGGCGGCGGGCGGGATGTCGGTGATTGCGCCCACTCCCTGGCCGGCGCCCCAGATGTCCCGCCAGGCCTTGGCGGCGCCGCCGCCGAAGTCCATGGCGGTCTTGTCCCGCTGGGGCAGGTTGGCGGGGTCCAGCCCCGCGGCCTCGATGCTGGCCTTCAGGTAATTGCCATGGACCCCGGTGAAGTACGGGGTGTAGACAACGTCATTGGCGCCGGATTCGACGATGCACTCCTTGTAGCGCTCCACGGCGTTGGCTTCCTTGGTGGCGATGAAGCGGGTGCCGACGTAGGCGAAATCCGCCCCCATGGCCTGGGCCGCCAGCACGGCGCTGCCGTTGGTGATGGAGCCCGAGAGGGCGATGGGGCCGTCGTAGAAGCGGCGGATCTCGGCCACCAGGGCGAAGGGATTGAGGGTGCCGGCATGGCCCCCCGCCCCGGCGCAGACCAGGATGAGGCCATCCACGCCGGCCTCCAGGGCCTTCTCGGCATGGCGGACGCTGATCACGTCATGGAAAACCAGGCCGCCGTAGCCATGGACCGCCGGCACGATGTCGGTGGGCGCCCTGAGGCTGGTGATGATGAGGGGCACCTTGTGGCGGATGCAGACATCCAGGTCGTGGTCCAGGCGTTCGTTGGACTGGTGGATGATCTGGTTCACCGCGAAGGGAGCGGCCTTCGGGTCACCGGCCAGGGCCGTCTCGATACGGTCCAGCCACGCCTCCAGCTCTTCCTTGGGTCGGGCATTCAGGGCCGGGAAGGAGCCGACGACACCGGATTTGCACTGGGCGATGACCAGTTCCGGGTTGGAGACGATGAACATGGGGGCGCAGATGACCGGCAGGGCCAGGCGGCCCTGCAACTGGGCGGGTATGGGCATGTTTCTTTCCTTCGTGTTGTTGGGTTTGAGCGGAAAAACTCAGACTGCTTCTTTGAGGGCTCTTCGGAGAATCTTGCCCACGTTGGTGCGGGGCAGGTCGTCCCGGAATTCCACGTGTTTGGGCACCTTGTAGCCGGTGAGCTGGGTTCGGCAGTGGGCGATGAGTATCTCGGCCGTCACCGCCGGGTCCTTTCTCACCACGAAAATCTTCACCGCCTCGCCGGAATGCTCGTCGGCCACGCCGATGGCGGCCACCTCCCGGACCCCGGGATGCATGGCCACCGCCTCCTCCACCTCGTTGGGATAAACGTTGAAGCCGGAGACCAGGATCATGTCCTTCTTACGGTCCACCAGGTAGACGAAGCCCCGTTCATCCACGTATCCCATGTCCCCGGTGCGCAGGAAGCCGTCCTGGTAGAAGACGTTTTCCGTCTCCGCCGGCCGCTGCCAGTAGCCCTTCATCACCTGGGGACCGCGGATGCAGATTTCCCCCACCTGGCCCCGGGTCACCTCGTTGCCCGTGTCGTCCCGGATGGAGACTTCGGTGGAGGAAATGGGCAGGCCGATGGAGCCGTTGAATTCCGTGAGGTTGAGGGGGTTGATGGTGGCCGCCGGGGAGGTCTCGGTGAGGCCATAGGCCTGGAGGATGGGTTTCCCCGTCACCTTGGCCCAGCGCTCCGCCACCGGCGCCTGGACCGCCATGCCGCCGCCCAGGGTGACCTTGAGCCGGGAAAAGTCCAGCTTGGCGAAGTCCGGGTGGTTGAGAAGCGCATTGAACAGGGTGTTCACCCCGGTGATCACCGTGAAAGGATACTTGCCCATGTCCTTGATGAAGGCGGGGATGTCCCGGGGATTGGAGATGAGCAGGTTGCGGGCGCCGATCATCAGGAAGATGAGGCAGTTCGCCGTCAGGGCGAAGACGTGATAGAGCGGCAGGGCCGTGACCACCAGTTCCTTGCCGTCCTCCACCACCGGATTGATCCAGGCGTGGGCCTGCATGACATTGGCGGCGATATTGCCGTGGGTGAGCATGGCCCCCTTGGAAACCCCGGTGGTGCCGCCGGTGTATTGCAGGAAGGCAATGTCCCCGTGATTGAGGCTAACCGGCTTGAAACCGTGCCGGCGCCCCAGGGCCAGGGCAGCGTTGAGGCGGATGGCCCCCGGCAGCTTCCAGGCCGGCACCATCCGCTTGACCTTGCGAACCACGAAATTGACCACCGTGCCCTTTACCGCCCCCAGCATCTCGCCCATGGGGGTGACCACCACATGCTTCACCGCCGTGTGGGCGATGACCTGCTGCAGCGTCCCGGCGAAATTCTCGACGATGACGATGGCCTCGGCCCCCGAATCCTTGAGCTGGTGCTCCAGCTCCCGGGGGGTGTAGAGGGGATTGCAGCTCACCACCACGCAGCCCGCCCGCAGTGTGCCGAACAGGGCCACCGGGTATTGCAGCAGGTTGGGCATCATCAGGGCCACCCGGGCCCCCTTGCCCAGGCCCCGGGCCTGGAGCCAGCCGGCGAATTCCCGGGATTTGATGTCCAGTTCCCGGTAGGTCATCTCGGCGCCCATGCTGATGTAGGCCACCTTGTCCGCAAACCGGCGGCAGGCTTCCTCGAACAGGGCTACCAGGGACGGGCAGTGGTCGGTGCTGATTTCCGCCGGGATGCCGGGCGGATAGCTTTGCAGCCAGATCTTGTCCATTTGTCTCCTCCTCCGTCCTCTA
>JBLNBI010000197.1:0-6845 GCA_050259815.1 Actinomycetota bacterium
CGGGGGGGGGTGGCGGGACCCCCCCCCCCCCCCCCGACTTTGTTCTGGCTAAGGGGCGCTAGACCTTGAAGCGGCCGACCATGGATTGCAGGCCGTCGGCGAGGCTCTTGAGATCGTGGGCGGCGCCTGCCGTCTGCTCGACGGCGCCGGTATTGTTGCGGGCCATCTGGGCAATGGCTTCGATACTGGATTCCACCGCGCCGGAAACCCGCCGCTGTTCGTCGGTGGCGGCGGCGATGGCATCGAGGCCCTCGCCGACCAGCGCCACGGAGCCATTGGTGGCATGGAGCACATTGGCCACGGTACCGATGGAGGCTTGGCTGCTGGATAGGTGGGACAGGCCTTCCTCAATGGTGCGGCGGACCGAAACCGATTGGGCGCTAATGGTGGCGGTGATGGAGTCGATCTCGCTGGCGGAGCGTCCGGACTTCTCGGCGAGCTTCCTGACCTCGTCGGCCACCACGGCGAAGCCGCGGCCCTGTTCGCCGGCCCGGGCCGCCTCGATGGCTGCATTGAGGGCGAGGAGGTTGGTCTGCTCGGCGATGTCCTTCACTTCCCGGGTCATGTGGGTAATGGCCTCGGTGTTGCGCACGAATTCGTTGACCGACTCGGCCATCTGCTTGACCGCGTGTTCCACCACGTTCATTTCTTCCAGGAGAACCGTCAGGTTGCGGTTGCCTTCCTCGGCCCGGATCAGGCTTTCCTGGGATTGATGCTGAACGTCGCCGGCGCTCTGGGCAATGGAGGCGATGCTGGACACCAGTTGTTCGACGGCGTTGGCGGCGTCGATGGACTTCTCGTCCTGCTGGTGGGAGCTCCAGGCCACTCGGTCGGCACTTTCGGAAAGGGAATCCACCTTGGCGGAAACCTGGACGGCGGAATCGCGGACCTGACGGACCAGGCCGCTGAAGTTTTCCATCATTTCGTTGAACACCGTGGCGGCCTGGCCGACCTCGTCCTGGCCGCGCACCGGCAGGCGGCGGGTCAGGTCGCCCTCGCCGCGGGCGATGTCTTCCAGTCCCTTCTTCAGCTCGTTCAAAGGCTCGGTGACGAAGTGATGGGTGAGGAGATAGATGATGACCAGCAGGACGCCGATGACCGCCAGGGCCGCCCCCGCGATCTTCAGCCGGAAGGCGGCAACCTCGTTCTCGACGGAATCCAGGGAGACTTTCATGCTGACCACGCCCAGGACAGTGCCTTCAGGCACCTGGTGGCAGGCGATGCAGTCCTTGCCGAGATAGTTCTTGGAAGCCTTGGTGGGATTGATGACCCGGAGGAATGAACTGTTTCCATCACTTTCGACCGCCGTGTAGGAGTTGCCGGTCTGCATGACCTCCTTTTCGGTGGCGTCGAGATCGCGCTTGCTCTTGGTGTCCGGGCCGAAGAGCTTGGCTACGGCGTCGCTGCGGGCGACGTGGAGATCCTTGATGATGGAAAGCTGCTTGATCTGATCGAGGAAGACCTCCCGCTGGCCGACGGTGCCGGTGATCATCATGCCGGTCAGGCCGGCCATGGTCATTTCGTGGATGCTGAGGGAGAAGTCCTGGGCTTGCCGGATGGCGGTGTCGCGATTGACTTGGCTGGACCAGATGATCATGCCCGTCCAGACAATGACGAGCACGACCCAGATCGCCGCCGTCAGGCGCACCCAAATCTTCCAGTTGGCAAAGCTAGGCATCAGACCTCCCGATTATTCGATGCTTATATGACGTGGCTGCTTATGTTGCCGGCTAGACCGTCAAATCTATTTGTTGGATTGTGCCAGCCTTGCCATCTTCCTGCAAAAAAACACCGGAATCCCTGACTTGGCCTTGCATTCGGTTGGCATCATCCTTGATGTCGAAGGGTGTTGCCACCCGGGCAAGGGAGATGGCGCCAACCTGCGCCTCCTGGAGGGATTTCAGTTGATCCTTGCCTTCGGCGTCTTTGATCCAGATCGCCAAATCCTTATAGGCCGAGTCGTTTTCGTCGATCCAGCCGTTCCGGTCTTCGTCCAGTTTCGCCAGTTCGGCGAATCCGTTGCCGGTGGCCGGGCCGAACAGTTCGGAGCCGTCGGTCGCTTTCCCATCCCGGTTACGGTCGAAGACCAGGAAGCCGCTGCCGGGCCGGACGAAATTGATCTGCTCGGCCTGCCCGTCGGCATCGAGGTCGAAGCGGAAACGGGCGTCGGTGAGCTGGGCGGCGGTTCCGGCAAAGTTCAGCACCAGGGGATCCTTCCGGCGGACCGCATCGCCGAGGCGCAGGCTGACGTTGCTTTCCTCTGCGTAGCTGCGTGCCATGGTCAGGTCGATCTTGAACTGGATGTCCTTGCCGTCGGCGGTGCGGACAGTGCCGGCAGCGGCGAAAGTGGTCGTTTCGGTTTCGCTGTAGGACTCGTGGTAGTCGTACTCCACGCCGTACCCGGCCGGGCGTGTCGCAGGCTGGTTCGGGTCCTGGAGATCGACCGGCTGTTGGTCCTGGTTGATGTCCTGGGCGCTAAGGAGCTTGATCTCGCGGCCGGTAAGGGCTTCGATGATGGTCTTGAGGAGCAGGAGCCTGGGATCGCCATCCAACGCGTCGCGGTCCTTGTCGGCCGCCTGGGCAGCCTTGCCGGTGTCCGATATCTGTACTTGGCTGGCTGGAGTCTGGACTCTTCCCCGTCCCTCGAAGTCGGGGCGCTGGCTGCCGACCCACATTCGCAGGGACTCCCTGATTTCATGATGCTGGCTGGCAGCGTGGGTGGACGCCATCTGCAGGTTGGCGCTGGCGATTTTCATGGCGGCCTCCTTATCATCCGATAACTCTGTTAACGGCTTTTCGGAGGCCGGGTTTAGCCGGCCGGCAAGATATTTCTCAGGCTTTGGCGCCCAATCGCCGAGCCCGGTCGGTCCTCGCATTCAGGGTTTCCGGGGTTTGGCACTCCCGGGTGGGCCAGCCCTGCAGATGGCGCACCGCCAGGTTGGCGAGGGCTTCGATCCACTGCGGGTCTTCGTTGAGGGCCGGGATGTAGTGGTATTCCTTGCCGCCGGCACCTAGGAAGATGGCTTTGCCTTCCATGGCGATCTCTTCCAGGGTTTCCAGGCAGTCGGCGACGAAGCCGGGGCAGATCACATCGACCCGCCGGACACCGGCCTTGCCCCAGGCCTCCAGGGTCGGGGCAGTGTAGGGCTGGAGCCATTCGGCGCGGCCGAAGCGGGATTGGAAGCAGATGGCGTATTGTTCCGGCGCGAGCCCCAGGCGTTCGGCCAGGAGCCGGCCGGTCTTCTGGCATTCGCAGTAGTAAGGGTCGCCCAGGTCCAGGCTGCGGCGGGGCAGTCCGTGGAAGCTGATGAGCAGCCGGCTGTCCGCGCCAGGCTGGCCGCTGGCCCGCCAGTGGGCCCGGACCGTCCGCTCCAGGGCGGCGAGATAGCCCTCGTCGTCGTGGAAATTGCGGATGGTGCGGATTTCCGGCTGGTTGCGGGTGCGCAGCAGCCAGGTGCAGGCCTCGTCGATGGCGGTGGCCGTGGTGCTGGCGGCGTACTGGGGGTACATGGGCACCAGGAGGAAACGGCTGGCCCCTTCGGCCTTGAGCTTGGCGAGCACGTCGGGGATGCCGGGGACGCCGTAGCGCATGGCCCAGGCGACTTTCACCCGGTGGCCCCGTTCGCCCAGGAGTCCGGCCAGGAGCTTGGCTTGGCGCTCGGTGTGGAACTTGAGGGGGGAGCCGTCCGGCGTCCACACGGTGGCGTATTTCTCCGCCGATTTTTTCGGGCGCACGTTGAGGATGATCCCGTTCAGGATCAGCCACCAGATGGCGCGGGGAATCTCCACGACCCTGGGGTCGGACAGGAACTGCTTGAGGTAGCGGCGCAGGGCCGAGGCGGTGGGGGCTTCTGGCGTGCCGAGGTTGATGAGGACAATGGCCGTCTGGGCCGGGGTGCCGTGCTGGTGGGCCGGCTCGGGAAGAAAAGTGGGCATCAGTTGGCTTGCTGGGTGAGGGCGCTGGACAAGAGCCGGGCGGTGATGTCGACGATGGGGATGACCCGCTCGTAGGCCATGCGGGTGGGGCCGATGACGCCCACTGAACCCACCACCTGGCCATTGACTTCGTAGGGGGCGGTGACCACGCTGCATTCGTCGAGGGGGGCGATGCCTGACTCGCCGCCGATGAAAATCTGCACCCCGTCGGCCTGCTGGGAGATGTCCAGGAGGCGCACCAGGCCAGATTTCTGCTCAAAGAGGTCAAAAAGCTGGCGCAGGCGCTTCATGTTGGAGGACAACTCCTCCACGTCCAGCAGGTTCTTTTCGCCGGAGATGACGTAGTGGCCGGAGTCGTCGGACAGGGCTTCGTTGCCGGCTTCCAGGGCGGCCTGCATGAGGGGAGTGATGTCGTTGCGCAGTTGCTGGATTTCCGCCTTGAGGCGGGAACGGATCTGCTCGAAGTCCAGCCCGGCGAAATTCTGGTTGAGGTAGTTGGCGGCGCTTACCAGTTCGGCGGGGCTGTAGGGCTTCTCGGTCAGCAGGATGCGGTTCTGCACGTCGCCGTCGGCGGTGACGATAATGAGGAGAATGCGCTTTTCCGACAAATTCAGGAATTCGATCTGCCGGATTTTGGCCGACGCCCGGCGCGGCGCCACCACGATGCCGGCGAAATGGGTGAGGCCGGACAGCAGTTGGGACGCGTTGGCGATGAGCTGCTGGGGCTGGCTGGTATTCAGTGCGTTCTCGATCTGGCCGCGCTGAAGGGCTTCCAGGGGTTGCACCGTCAGCAGGCTGTCGACGAACAGGCGGTAGCCCCGGGCGGTGGGCACGCGGCCGGCGGAGGTGTGGGGGCTGGCCACGAAACCGGCGTCCTCCAGGTCCGCCATCACGTTGCGGATGGTCGCCGGCGACAGGTCCAGGCCGGAATAGCGGGAGAGGGCGCGGGATCCCACCGGCTGGCCGCTGGCGATGTAGTGTTCAACCAGGACTTTGAGGAGGGTACGGGAGCGATCGTCGAGCATGGCGACTCATTGTACAAATAAATCCGGCGATCGGTAGCGCCCGCGGGGCAGCGAGCGACGCACGATCCATTCCAGCAGCGTTTTATGCTTAAATTCGGCCATGGACTCAGCTTTCGGTTCTCTTCGCTCCCCCCGCACGATCGCCCTGATCGGGAAATACCATAGCCTGGAAATCGCCGAATCCCTGTACCGGCTGGCGGAATATCTTCACCAGCGCGGCGTGGCGGTCTTTATCGAGCGGGAAACGTCCGAACACATCGGCCGCCACCTGGATCTTTCCCGGTGGGTGACCTGCGGCTTCAACGACATTGGCGCCCACGCCGATATCGCCATCGTCCTGGGTGGCGACGGCACCATGCTCAATGCCGCCCGGCGCCTTGCCCGCTACGGCGTGCCGTTGGTGGGGGTAAACCAGGGGCGCCTGGGCTTTATGACCGACATAGCCCGGAGCGACATGCTCACCTGCATGGATGATCTCCTGGATGGTCGCTTCACTCCCGAGAACCGCATGCTCCTGGACGCGGAGATCATCCGGGACGGGCGTGAGATTTCCGCCAACATGGCCCTCAACGACGTGGTGATCGACAAGGGGCCCATCGGGCGGATGATCGAATTTGAACTCTTCATCGACGGCGAATTCATCTATAACCTGCGTTCCGACGGGCTGATCGTCTCCACCCCGACGGGTTCCACCGCCTATTCCCTGTCGGCCGGCGGCCCGATCCTGCACCCGACCTTGAACGGCATCGCCCTGGTTCCTCTCTGCCCCCATGCCCTGACCAATCGCCCCATCATGGTCAACGACCGGGCCGAGATCGAACTCCGCATCACCCATGCCGACGACTCCCGCGCCCACTTCGACGGCCAGGTGACAGAGAGCCTGCAACTGCACGACTGCGTTCGCCTCAAACGCTCCGATTACTCCATCTGTTTCCTGCATCCGCCGGGTTACAGCTATTTCGCCATGCTCCGCCAGAAGCTGCAGTGGAGCGAGCGGCCCAAGGGACATCCATAAGAACGATGCTGCGCCACCTCACCATTCGCGATTTCGTCATCGTCGACCGGCTGGAACTCGATTTCGACGCCGGCTTCGGCGCCCTCACCGGGGAAACCGGTGCCGGCAAGTCCATCCTGGTGGATGCCCTTGCCCTGGCCCTGGGGGAACGGGCGGATGCCGGCGTGGTCCGGGCCGGCTGCGACAAGGCGGAGGTGGCCGCCACCTTCGATATTGCCGATCGCCCTGCCATCCGGGAATGGCTGGAGGCTTCCGATCTGGCCGTGGACGACGAGCTGCTCCTGCGCCGGGTGATCGATGCCGGTGGGCGTTCCCGTGCCTATATCAACGGATCCCTGGCTACTGTCCAGCAGTTGCGGGAAGTTGCCGAGAGTCTGGTGGATATCCATGGCCAGCACGCCCATCAGTCCCTGCTCCGGGCTGATGCCCAGCGGGGTCTCCTCGACGGTCATGCCGCCCTCTCCGAGCAGGCCCGGGACGTGGCGGCAGCCTTCCGTCAATGGCGGGAAGCCGAGCATGCCCTGGCGACCGCGACGGCAGGCGGTGAGGCCCTGGCCCGGGAGCGGGAACAGCTCGAATGGCAGGTGCGGGATATCGAGAGCCTGGCCTTCTCCGCTGACGAGTGGGCCGAGTTGGAAGGCGAGCATCGCCGCCTTGCTCACGCCGCGAGCCTGATGGAGGGCGCCCAGTTCGCCTTGTCCGCCCTGGCCGATGGCGACGCCGCCTGCGCCACCCAGGTGGATACGGTGACGACCCGGGTCGAGTCCCTGGTGGCCTACGATCCGGCGCTGCAGGAAGTGGCGCAGTTGCTGGAATCCGTGCAGGCCGAGCTGTCCGAGGCTGTATCGAGCCTGCGCCGCTATGCCGAC